>CAZJZR010000202.1:0-1584 GCA_964550475.1 uncultured bacterium | reverse complement strand
GCTAGACAGACAAAATTTATGGGGGGGTACAGGCTGGATTAAGCTAAAGCAAGTGAAGCCAGTGGGAAACGCCCAAACCCGTTTTAGGCTAGAGATGGGTAACCAGTGATAACCAACTGCCGATGATCCCCCAATCATTGGCAACAATTGTAAAACTGTTCTCAATGGCGATCGCGGACTGATTTTCAGGAGATTTTCAGGATCCTGTCCTCTCAAATCACCCCAATTTAAAAAACGTTTAGGCTTCATGCTCACTACCCCCGATCTAACAAATCGTTTTCAAAGTCAGCAAGAAATTCACCAATTACTGCTTGGTTGCCAGCAAACCTGTTGGAAAAAAAAACGCCCTCAGATTGTCAGTATTTCCCTAGAAATTCCGACAGTTGATCCCCTTGCCGTCCTAGAGCGACTCTACACCAGTGATCAGTTACATTTTTATTTTGAACGTCAAGAGCAATTTGTTGATTTAAGTCGTGATTTAACTGGTGATTTAAGCAGTAATTTAACTGGTGATTTAACTGCCGATTTGGCGGTCGATTTAACCGATGATGCCAGTGCCGATTTGTCCACGGATTTGCCCACCCATTTAAATCCAACCGGTTTAAATTCAACGGGGCATTCTCACCCCCATGCGGGCAATCCTAACCGAACGCCACTCAGCAGCCATGCACCTAGCCGTTCACCCGTCAGTGAAGGGGTAGAAATTGCCGCGATCGGGGCGGTGCAGCAGTCTACCGTGGCGGCAGGACTAGGACAAGCAGCAGAGGATTGGGGGCATGATCTGGCCTTTACAGGCACCACCCGGTTCACCCATGCCAAAGCGTTTATTGACGATTGCCTGGCCCATACCACTTCGGTTGGTAGTTTAGATTTACCGTTCAGTGGCCCCCATTTTTTCTGTAGTTTTACCTTTTTTGATCAGCCCACCCATGGGGGATTTCGCTCCGCTGCCACCCCCCTCGGATCACCCTTTCCAACTGCGACGGTTTTTTTACCCCGTTGGCAAATTGTCCGGCATAAACGGCGTTCCATTGTTGTCATCAACAGTGCCATTAGTGCGGATACGAATGTGCGATCGCTGGCCGCAGAAATCTGGGAAACGCTGCAATTAATTCACCATTTACAAGGCTACGAATTAACGGTGCCACCGGCTCATCATACCAGTTTAGAAAAGCGGGATGTGGTGGATATGCCACGGTTTACCACAGCGGTTAATTCGGCTCTGCAAGCCATTCATGCCAATCATCTCCACAAAGTGGTGTTGGCTCATGCGGTGGATGTGATCTCTAAAACCCAGTTTCACCTGATCGCCTGTTTGCAGCATTTACGCAGCTTGCATCCGGACTGTGCCATTTTTTCCATCAGCAACGGACAGGGACAAAATTTCATTGGAGCCACCCCAGAGCGGCTGATTAGTATTGCTAACCATCAACTGCAAACGGACGCGCTGGCGGGTTCGGCTCCACGGGGGCAGACGGCGGCGGAAGATGCCACGTTGGCCAATACCTTACTGGGCAATGCCAAGGAGTTGCACGAACATCAGGTGGTGGTGGATTTCATCAGCCAGCGGCTCACCCATCTGGG
>CAZJZR010000201.1:0-6554 GCA_964550475.1 uncultured bacterium | reverse complement strand
CGTACCCAGCGTCACCAAGTTGCGGAGGCTGCCCGACACCTCCCCCAACTCGCGCAACTCCAAGCTCAAGCCCCCTTCAAACAAAATCAGGGCGACGGACAGAGACACCAACACATCCAACCCCTGATCCAACAGGTGCGGATGCAACAGATCCAACCCATCTGGCCCCAGGACAATGCCAAAGGTGAGCAAAAAAATGATGCTGGGAACTCGTAGCAGTTCCGCCAAAACCTGAGCCGTGATACCCGCCGCAACGGCCATCACCATCAATACGGTGATTTGCAGGGAGGAATCCATAACCCGCGCTCAATAACAAGCACCCTTTGAACCCTTGCCATTCCCAACATCTTGCCCTCACCCCCTCTATCCCCCTCGCCCTTTTGGGGTAAGGGGGAAGGCTTTAAGCCTCCTTCTCCCTACTTGGGAGAAGGAGGTTTGGAGGATGAGGGCAAAGCTTACGGCATCAGCGTTTCAAGAGATGTTGGTAACGACAAGCCTTTAGCCAGAGTGTTTACCTATCATACGGGATGGGGGAATGGATAGCCTCGCCTTGTCGCATGGGTCGAGCCACTGGCAGCACTGGAACGATTAACTGGCTGGGTGTGGGGATGAGATTGAGCCACGACGCAGGGCGTTCGATCGCCCAACTTCGATCTACTAACCGGATGAGTAGGTTATTCTTATTTGTTATGAGTCTTTCTGGAACCTTAATCGAAACGACATGAGCATTCATCCGACTCTCCAGCAGGCATTAGCCCAAGGCCCAATCCTCAAGGTAATTAGCGGCCTGACTAATTTCGATCGCGATCGCGTCGCCGCAGTGGTCAAAGCCGCCGATCGCGGTGGCGCAACCTTTGTAGACATTGCCGCTGATCCTGGCTTGGTACAGGTTGTCCGCCAACTCACCCAACTGCCGATTTGCGTCTCTGCGGTGGAGCCAGAGGCTTTTCTGCCTGCTGTAGCTGCCGGAGCCGACCTGATTGAAATTGGTAACTTTGATGCCTTTTATGCCCAAGGTCGTCGGTTTGAAGGGCCAGAAGTGCTGGAACTCACCCGCCGCACCCGCGAACTGCTGCCCCACATTTGCCTGTCGGTTACCGTCCCCCACATTTTGGAACTGGATCAACAGGTGCAGGT
Organism: uncultured bacterium; assembly: GCA_964550475.1. Classification (GTDB taxonomy): domain Bacteria; phylum Cyanobacteriota; class Cyanobacteriia; order CAIUCS01; family CAIUCS01; genus CAIUCS01. Next base: position 5,417 of record CAZJZR010000201.1, on the reverse strand, counting down.
AGCGGAAGAACTGATGCGGGCAGGAGCCGACCTGATCCAAACCGAAGGCGGCACCACCAGCCAACCCAGCCACTCCGGCACCTTGGGGCTGATCGAAAAAGCCGCTCCCACCTTAGCCGCTGCCTACGAAATTTCCCGCGCTGTCTCGGTGCCCGTGTTGTGTGCCTCTGGCCTGTCCAATGTGACCGTACCGATGGCGATCGCCGCTGGAGCTGCTGGCGTTGGCGTAGGTTCGGCCATCAATCGCCTTAACAGCGAAGTCGCCATGGTGGCGGTGGTGCGGAGTTTGGTGGAAGCGATGCAACAACAGGCGATCGCGGCCAACCCCCGGTTAACCGCCTAACCCACTACTGTCGGGGCATCCCCTGCGGTTGCCCCACAGATTGCCACCCATGCGATCGGTGTAGACACAAACCAAGGCGCGTGCGATCGTGACTGGTGCAGCGTCACAGCGAGTTTTCAGGGTACATTCGTCCGGGATTTACCCTAAAACCGTAACTGCCCAAGTGCAGAATCTAGGACGCGGAAACCACGCCCCTACAAACGGCAACAATTCTGCAATTGTAGGGGTTGGGTTCCCCAACCCAGGTAGATTAAACAATTGAACCTTAATCTACCTAGGCAGTTACCTCAACCCAACCATTGACAGAGGACTAGGTAGAGGCTTGAGTGGTGTAATCTAGGCCACCACCAACGGTCACATCGGCGAACATTACGGAATTTCCAAGATTCCCTTAAAATTTTTTCGATCAATTGTTACAAGATAGGTATTGATGCTATCTTGATGAAGAAGTCCCATTGGTAAGGCTTTCAGGGATTTTCTGTATTCTTTTGGTATTCTTTGCTCAGGATTTCTGGTTTAGGCTTTGTGTTGAGTGAGTGCTGCCGCTAACCTTGGTTTTGTTGAAGTTACCCATCATATAGTCGCTTACAGTGGATTAGCCGATACTGACTCCGCTGAACTCTCTACTTCGAGCCGATCCGGGACGTTAATTGTTGGTAGTCTTGTGGCACCAACAATCAACTTGTCCAATTAACAGATCCACTGAGAGGGTGGTGTAAAAGTTAATTTTTGCTGCGCTCTTCGTACCAAAAATTAACTGTCTAGCGACCTTTTCAAACAACCGCTTAGTTGCGGCTAAGTTCTTAGCGGCTATCTGGCATGAGTTGACTGGGCTTCATAGATATAAAAAGTGCTGGATGGACTCAGCAAAATTTAGACTTTATCTGTCGTGAGGTTTGTCAGTTTGCACGCACTAAAACTGGACAAAATTCTTTCCAGAAATCTACGGATCGGGCTGGATTGCCTTTGTATAATTAATTTGAACTCCTATAACCAATCACACGGTACGCAAGAATAATCTGGGCGAATCAGGTTATAGTTACATCAAGCTGAAATTACAACTTGTCATTGATTACATGATCGTGTAATTAATTGCAGGATTTTGTAATCGGTCAATTCAAATTGTATTAATTTGCATGACACTGTAATTGTTCTAGGGTTGGCAGACTAAATTTAGATTAGAGATTAGATATAGCAAAGCTGATCTGTACTGGTTCTAGCTGCTGTAACCAATGACTGCCTTAACCCATCGTTTACCGATACGTCCAGGGAAATTACAGCATGATCAAACGGCAGCATGATCAAACAATTATGCGGCTCACTCATGCAATAGCTACAATTCAGCACTGACAGTCAGCTTGTAATCGCAAATATATCTTCAGGGTGGTTTCTGGCATGTGGATGCTTCTGCAACATCGCAATCTCTATCTAGCACGTCTACTCTCTAATACGTCTAATGGAGAACCTTCCCTCAGAACTGCCTGGAGTTTGGCCTAGCCCCACTCCTGCTTGACTCACATGTGCCCGACTCGCATGTGAATGAACACTGACAAGCTGATATCGCCCTCCACTGTTCCTAATCCAGAAATCACACTCCCAGCCAACACGCCAACTGGTTGAACAGCAAGACTATCACCGGATAGCCTGGTTGCCGTCAAACCAATCCTGAGCCGTTCAATTAATCAAAATCAGTTCCACTGATGCAGCATTAAGCCAGAAAAGCTACTAGGATGAGGGCAGTGTAGGATCAATTGCAAAATACGGTTTGGATGTTAGGAGTGGATCATCGGCTCCATCCATCAGCATTTTGCCCGTCCTCTGAGGCTGTTGATAGTCAATTGGTTGGTCGTTCGGTTGGCAATTCGGTTGACACTCAGATCTCAACCGACCTTTAACCAACCATCGATCTATGGAAATTGTCTATCCCCCGTTTGTGTTCTCTGGTTTGTGTGAACTAACTATCCAGCATAGTGTGAGGTAGATCGCTTTACTGCGGGTTGGTTTAGCGTTGAATTAATCCATACAGCGTTTTACAGCGACCAGAAAGCCAATGGCAACCATATCAATGACTGGGGATTTCGTATCTGAAAATCGTTTAATGTCCTCCTGGAGCACCCGGAGGAATTTGAAACTGAGCATTCCGGAAGCCCAGCAAATTATTTATGATTTTCTGTTGTCGATTGTTAAAACTCTTCCACCAGAAACAGTGTTGGAGGAGTTTCAACACTTGTTTATTCAACAGGTAACAAGCTCTAATCCGGAAGTATTTCGGGCTGTTTCTGAAATTGCCTTTGCCAACAACGAAGAAGAATTTCGCAACACCCTAAAACGCTCCTGTTATATCTTGATTAATAACTGGGAAGCCGCCCGTCAACATAAAGCGATTCAAAAATTAGTGCAACTGTTTGGCGATCCAATTCTCTATCGCCCCACCGTCTCGCCGATCATGAGACGAGTTCGCGCTTGGATTGTCAGTTTTGTTGAAAGCCAAGATTACCAAGATATTAAGTTATTTGCTAGTCGGCACGACCCACCGGACGATACGCAGTGGAGCAAACGGTTTACAACCTATTTGCTAGTACCGCAATACGTGGACTTAAACAATCCAGTTGAACAACGGGAAGCCGCCCGGAATTTAGCGCAACAATTGCGGGAACGGTTTAAGTTTGATTTGGCGATGTACATTGCCAAATCCCAAACCACTTGTTCTGAATCGCCCGTGGCTCAGGCATTACCCAAAACCGATATGCAATTAGCCAAAAATCCCACTGCCTTGGGTGATAGTGCGCTGCGGCTAATTAAGCAAATTATTGCCAGACGGGGGATGTTTAATTACTCCAATTTGGCCAATATTTTCCTCAACCAAACTCAAACGTTAACTTACGAACAATTCAAGCGTAGCCTCCAGGAATATTTAGTTTTTTCGACCGAAAATCGCAATTTTGCTAAAACCTTAAAGATTCTGTTGGCCGATCGCCTAGATGCGCTTTATGCCGATCGCAACAACGAAACCATTAGTGAACCGTTGTTACTGAGAACTTGTAATCGTTTAATTGAATGTTTAACCACGGAGAATCGCCAAGAGCCATCTTCATTATTTGTATTGGTGTTATCCCAAGGTAGTCCACTCACATTGGTGGTGGTGCTGCTAAAGCTGATCCTGATCTGTCGCAAAAGTCGGACTCATTTGGAGTCGCGGATTGCGGAATTAATCCGCTATTACGAAGACTATCCCGCCGAAGAATGTAGTTGGGTGATCAATTTCCTCGACATTTTCAATGTGGCGTTGGCCATTCATGCAGAGAATATTCATTACGATTTGGTCAAACCGGAGGATCTGGACCCCACCACCAATGATTTGTTGATGCGGTTGGATGATTGCCGCATCTTCTCCTTCTTGCGCCGAGAGGACGAGGTGGGCTTGTTTGACATTGATGTGGGCATTGAGGACACGGAGAGTTTACCGCCACCGGAGGCATCGCCGCCCTCGACCAATAGTTGATCATCCACCAATTGGTTCCGGATGATGCTCCCCAGTTGTCTGACCCGATTGTGATCCCCGATTGTGATCCCCGATTGTCGGCGATCGCCGTCACACCATCATGACAGCAGCAGTGCCCGCTCCTGATTGTTAGATGCTGAACATCTAAATCGGCGGTTGGACGCTGATCAGGGCAACGGCTAGACAGGCATTATGCCCAGTCCCACTGTGCCAACTCGTCTAGGACGGGTAAATGGTCAGTGCCCACAGCAGTCAGTTGCAGCGTGCGTCCAGATCTAGGATTAATTGGCTCATCCATGTCCGGTTGTGCCGATTGAGTGGATGTTGCCCCCCCATCCTGCGTCTCATTAATGGGTTGATGCAGTAGGCGAATTTGCAGATAATCATCCGGTAGGTAGGGCAGGCGTTCCGCCCATTCGATCGCTACAATTCCCAGGGGAAACTCGCCGCCTTGCCAATACACTTCCGGATGCAACCCCCGGACTTCGTGACCGTGCAACCGATACAGGTCAAAGTGATACAGCGGTAAACGACCGTCCACATATTCGCAAATCAGGGTGAAGGTGGGGCTGAGGATGGGTTCGATGATGCCCAGACCTGCCCCAAGCCCTTGGACGAGGGTGGTTTTGCCACTGCCCAAGTCGCCTTCTAACAGTAGAACCGTGCCCGCTGACAGCGATCGCCCCAACCATTGCCCCACCGCCAAGGTTGCCGCTGCATTGGGCAGTTGTCGTTGCCATGTCCGTGTCTCAGCCATCAAGCCTACCCTCCATAGGTGCTGGATAGTTAGGGCGTTGCGAAAAAACAACATCCCCGTGATTGGTGTAGGAACACCGCAATAGCGTGTCCCGTGTCCCTACGGATAGCAGTTTGGGTCCATGATTAACCTGCACGTCCCTGAGCCGAGATCGCCTAGGTTTTCCCTGGCGGCGTTGCTGAATTTAGGGATGAGCTAAGAGTTGGATGAATTGAAACTTCGTTTCAATTCATCCTGCTATTCAGCAACACCTCCCTAGCTATTGTCAATAAATTAATTTTCTTGCAAATCAGTTGAGATTTGACTATTATTCTCAATAAAGTTCGCTTGCTGAGAATGAAGTATGGTTTACACAGCAGCTTCCCTAAGAGCGGAACTGAATGAGCGCGGTTGGCGGTTAACCCCCCAGCGGGAAACCATTTTGCAGGTGTTTCAAAATCTCCCCAATGGCAACCATCTCAGTGCTGAAGATCTGTACGAGATGTTGAAGCAAGAGGGGGAAATGATCAGCCTATCGACGATCTATCGCACCCTGAAGCTGATGGCGCGGATGGGAATTCTGCGGGAACTGGAGCTGGCGGAAGGGCATAAACACTATGAAATTAACCAGCCATACCATCATCACCACCATTTAATTTGTGTGCGCTGCAATAAGACAATTGAGTTTAAAAATGAATCCGTCCTGAAGATTGGCACTAAAACCGCACAAAAGGAAGGCTATCATTTGCTGGATTGTCAATTAACTATCCATGCTCTCTGTCCTACGTGTCAGCGATCGCTGATGCCTGCCTGAACGGATTAATCCATGAGTCAAC
>CAZJZR010000200.1:0-6556 GCA_964550475.1 uncultured bacterium | reverse complement strand
AACTGGCCAGACGGGTGCGGAGGCGATCAAGGAGGACGAGGGAGATGGAACGGTAAAAACGGGTGGCGAAGCCCGGATCCTGTTGCAGTTTGGCGAAAAGTTGCTGGCGCGGGATGGCTAAGACGAGGGAAGGGTCGGGGACTTTGACGGTGGCGGAGGGGGGTTGGGCATCAACGAAGGACATTTCGCCGACGATTTCGCCGACGGCAAGGCGGGCAATTTCCTTTTCTTGGCTGATGGTGTCCATGGCTTGGGTGACCATGACGTAAATGGCGAGGGTGCCTTCAATTAACAGATACAGCGCATCGGCGGGACGACCTTCGCGGATCAGGACGGTGCCGGGATCGGCGTGTTGGGCGGTTCCGGTGCGGCAGAGCCAGTCGATGTCGGCTTCCGACAATTCGCCAAACATCATCAGGACTTTCCGCAAGGGTGGGCTGGGTTTGAGTTTGCTCCGCATCAGCAGCGAGGAAATTCCCCGCACCCGATTGGACAGCAGAGCCGCGATCGCCCCATAGAACCGCGCCGCAAATCCGCCATCCTGTTTCAGCTTGCTGGTTAAGGCTGCTTGGGGAATGATCAACACCTGGGTTGCCGTTGCCGCCTGTGCCGTCACCACCGATGGCCGCCCGTCCAGCCAGGACATTTCCCCGGTCACGTCGCCCGATGTCAATTTGGACACCTGTTGGTTACCAAACTCTGGATTGGCAACCGTTAGGGTTAACTCACCCTCTAACACAATATATAGATGATTTACCCGCTCACCTTCGCGGATCAGGACGGTACCGGGAGCGATCGCCTGTTGTTGCCCTGCATTGAGCAGCCATTGGCGATCGGCTTCCGTGAGATCCCCTAATGTAAATGTAAGATTTGCCATCGATATCTGTTGAATCCCTCTGTGGATCTTACCCGCATCAATTCACCATCCGTACCTATGCAGTAACCCATAGATCCAAGTCTAATCGCGATCGCTACCCATGGGTGATGAGATGGGCATTCGCGGTGGTGCCTTTGCTGCCTAATTCGCCCAAGCAAATATACTCATCGCTAAATTGAGATGCACCCGTACGTGTATTCCCATCTACAAAGGGATGGTTCATGATGATAGAGAAACCTAATGCTGCCGCTTTCTCAAGCAGACTTGGGTACAGATCTTTCCCACCAAACGTCATTCGTGGCTGAGCGATCGCTGACTCCAACAACCCTACATCTCGGATACCGAATGCTCCACCAGATTGCTCAATGACTCTGCGATGTAGTTCTAGCACCTCGATTAACGTCGGAAAACGCATCATGTTAATCGCTGATACAATTCAGTATTTTTTGTCAGCACATAATTGGCTGCATCAACAAACTCACTCTTTTGAGAATTCAGCCAATCCTCCAAGCTTGCCTTCAATAAAACTGCAAGCGCAATCCCATGTACTGTTGCCAAATCTTGTAGCTTTTGGAATTGGCTGCCTGAAAGGTCAAGAGTAATAGAAGCCACAGCGATCGCTCTCCTAGCATTCCTAAAACCAGTTTGGTATTCACTCTCAATCAATAGCTTCGTTGTGCAGTCCCACCCCAGAAACGGAAGCCAGCTAACGGCAAAGTTGTGCGGCGGCAGATAACCTCTATGTCGTCCGCACCAACGAAGTGTTAGCTGGTTCGGCAAGAACATAGACATTTGCTGGCCTAGGGGGATAGCCATAAAATAAGAATAGTACTAAGGAACCTAGCCATGAGCCTTATTGTCCCTGACGAAATCTTAACCGCAACTCGCATGACTGAAGCTGAGATGCGTCAGGAAATTGCTGTCATGCTCTTTCAGCGTGAAAAGCTTACCCTTGCTCAAGCCAGCCGATTTGCAGGAATGCACCGTGTCGCCTTGCAACACCTACTTGCTAGTCGATGTATTCCAGTGCATTACAGAGTAGAAGATTTTGAACAGGATATTCAGAACTTGCGGGAGATGGGCAGATTGTGATTATTGTCAGCGATACCTCACCCATCAACAACCTCGCTGCAATTAATTACCTCTATCTCCTTCATCAACTGTACGGGACAATTGTTATTCCCGAAGCCGTTTACCGAGAACTTACTGATCCGGATTTTCCCGTTGCAGGTGCAACCGAAGTGCAAACTTTTGACTGGATTCAAACTCGTGCTGTTGCAGATCGCACCCTTGTCGAAGCACTGAATAACGAACTCGATATTGGAGAAGCCAAGGCGTTGGCGTAGCCTCTCTGAAAGAGAATCGCTCTAGCAGTCGAGATTGAGGCTGATCAAGTTTTGATTGATGAACGCCGAGGTCGGCTAGTCGCAAGTAGGCTGAATCTCCGCTATACAGGTATCCTAGCAGTCTTAGTTGAAGCAAAGAGTCGGGGCTTGATCGCTGAGGTTAAACCTCTACTGAATGCGTTGATTAATGAGGCTAGATTTTGGGTCGCAGAACCTTTGTACAATAGTGTTTTGCAACTTGTTAACGAGATCGACCTACCTTAATCTTCTGGATAATTGATAGGTGCTGTGAATAACTCATAGACAAAATAACTCATAGACAAAATATAGATGAAGTCTTGAACTTCTGTTAAGCAGGGCTACTTGTGCAGTAACCGTTCACCTCGCCCCAGAAGAAACGTGTTGCGGGCGGTGCTCGCTTTTCCCCTGACGGGGAGTGAACGGTTACATTTAATCCAGATTAAGATGCAGTAACCACGCCCATTCACATCGTTACCCCCATTACCGATTACCAATTACCAATTACCCAAACGTAATCTATGGGCACTCCGTTTACCTTGGGCGGCCAACAGGCGTATTACCATGATGAAGGGTACAGCAGCGGCTACTTCCACACCTACGATCGCCTCCAACTGGATCCCCACCGCGACCCACCGCGAAAAATCCACGTTTTCCTGCCCCGCAGTTACGGGAGCGGCGATCGCCGCTATCCCGTGCTGTACTTCAACGATGGCAACACCACCTTTTGGCCGGGGGGCTTAAGTCCCTATTCCTGGGAGGTGGCGGCGACCCTGAGCCAGTTGTACGATCGCCACGCCATCCCCCCGGTGATCATTGTCGCCATCCATCCGCTCAACCGCTCCCACGAATACCTGCACGTCAGCGAATATTCCGCCCCCTGGAAAAAGGAAGGCGGTGGATTGCCCGACTATGCAGCCTACGTGGTGCGGTTGAAACAGTTTATGGATGCCCATTACCAGACGGTGAGCGATCGCACCGCCACCAGCATCATCGGCTCCTCCCACGGCGGGTTGGCAGCTTTCTACATCGGAGCCATGCACGGCCACTGCTTCGGGAATGTCGGTGCCCTGTCGCCATCCTTCTGGGTGGGGGGCGTGTTCAACCTCAGCCAAACGCCCCTGATGGCAGCAGTGGGGGACAACCTGCGCCCCAGTAATCCCCACCGTCCCCGGATTTGGATTGACTGGGGTTGTCAGCGGTTGGGCGGCTTCCACAATCTGGTGATTGAACAGCAGGCCACCCACTGGTCAAAACAAATGGTGAAACTCTTGCAGCGTCAGTACGGCTACCAACTGGGGCGGGATCTATTTAGCTACGAAGACCGCAGCGGCGGACACGATGAACAAGCGTGGGCAGAGCGGTTAAGCCTATTGTTGCAACGGTTTTATCCTGGTTAGTGGGCTAATCGTAGGTTGGGTAGAGCCTAGGCAAAACCCAACATTAACAGGTTTTGCGGCAATAGCGTATGTGGGTGTCGAGATCGCTCCACCCAACCTACAGGACAGACCACTAGAAGTTGAGATTAGCCTGCATTATTCACGACAATTTACCGAACACTCCGAAACCTGTAGGAGCAGTACCGCCGTTGGCACTGAGCAACGCCGAAGTGTGCCCGCCCAATGTAGGGGTTAGCGGTTTACAACTAGATCTCCGTCTAACCGTCAGATCTACGGGGCAACCATATACTTCGGCATGGCTCAGTACAAGTACTTCAGCTTAGCTCAGTACAAGTGGGGGGTTACCCCTACGGCTCGACGTGTAGAATGTCGTGAATCATCCGAGTTAGGGAGTTGACAACTCTAAGGTGCCCGTTTCCGGGAAACCTAGGTCGCTTTGGGAGCCAAACCGCCAATGTTGCCGATAGCGGTTGAGGACATTTTGCCCAACAATGCCATCCACTCCTACTACTTCTAACACGGGCGAGTTGAGAATGACGGCATCGACGCGATCGCTCTGCGCCTGTTGCAGGCTCAGTTGACTCAGTTGGGTTTGGGTGCCCTTTTCCATACCGCAGAATCCGGTCACTTCCATTGGTTTCGTCCCCTTCAAGCCCAATTGTTGCGCCAGTTTGGTGGACACAACAGTGGTATCCGCCCCCGTATCCAGCAGAAATGTGAATGGTCCCTTGCCATTCACCTTCACCTGGGTTGTCATCACGCCCATTTTGCCGACCAATGGGATCGTTGTGGCTGTGGTAGCGGGTGGGCTAGGGGGTAACAAATCCAACTTTTGGGTTTTGGGATTCAGCACTAGATCAAAATTACTCAACACATCGATCCCCAGCACCCCGCCCCAATCGCCAGGAATACCTGCTTTAGACAGTCCCAAACCCATCACCCCTTTCACCGAAGCTTGGGCGATCGCTAACTCCGGCAACGGATACAGCGACGCACTCACCTTCGAGCAATCCTGTCCCACCATCATGTAAGACAGCAGACTGTTGGGCACTGCATTACCCTTCAGCTTCAACTGTTTGGCGATTTGCTCATTCAGCAGCGAATTAGATGCTCCGGTGTCCACCAAGAAAGGCACGGATTGCCCCCCCACATTCACCGCCACCGTAAACACCTGACTACCCTTTAACGGTTGCAACGGTACGGATGCTTGCCCCTGTCCGCTGGGTCTCGGCAATTTGATCCCACTAGCTTTGATCAACGTACTCAGCCGTACCGCTGCATCCGGGCGCACCTTGCCATCTGGCCCCAACATGATGGTTTTGAACGTACAGTCGATCGCCAAGGCTTGGATATCCGCAGGCACAGTACCGGGGGCACCTGTGGGGGTCGGACTGGACGGCGTGCTTCCTGAACCCGTAGCAGCCCGTTGCGCCTGAATACACTGAAATAATTCCTTCATCAACGCCTGCCCCAGTTCTCGGTTAGGCGGCGTTGGAGTTTGCGCCATCACTGCCGTAGGCAATAGCGTCAGTCCCAGCAATCCTGCCACCACCCCCCGTCGCAGAGCCACTCTGCCACTCAACAGGATCGATGACCCTTGTCCTAACGGCTGTTCCGATTGGGCTGACTTGAACGTAAACGTAACTGGCACCATGCTAAAACGGCTCCGCACAATGATTAAACGAAATGAAGTTAACTAAACCCATTGATTAACGAAACTGTACCCGTTCACTCCCCGTGAGGGGAGAAACAAGCGGGCGTAGCCCGCAATACTTTTCCTATGGGGGGATGTGAATGGTTACACGAAACTAATTCCTGACCCAATTTCTGGCTGATTGTTGATGATGGTCGATCACCGAGGGATCTGCAAATCAATAAAATACCCCGCGTTACGACTAAACCCTAAACCCTAACATCTAACGCATCGCAACACCGTATTGCGGGTACTTTAATGTTCATGCTCGATTTTCAGGCTCATCCCCTACCACCCACTCCATCTTCTGTCTTGCGACTTAACTCAGTTGGGATCAGGATGATCAAAGAAAATCGCTAACCAGTCTACGCTGGAAAGTACCGGGTTTGGTAATTGGTAATTGGTAATGGGGAATGGGGAATGGGGAATGGGGAATGGGCGATCGCAGATTGCCATCAGGTAGGCACTTCCCACGCTGGTTAATTCACCCCAAGCTGGTACACAGATTCGCCTATCGAGGAATGTCTAGGTATAATCAATGTCCAGAGGGAACGACTCAGCTCCGTACTGAGTTGGTCATCGTTAACAATTCAGACGAGGGAGGTCTGGATGAAGGTTTGGATCGGGCTATTTGTGGCGTTGTTTGGCTTAGCGGAACTATTCCAATGGTTCCGTAATTTTGCGTTACCATTGCCAATTTTCATTCTGGGTGGGGCGTTTTTGGCGATCGCCTCCAACTCCGACAAACGCACAGGCTTGCCATTCCTGTCCGACAGCTTCGCCAACACCTTCTCCAATCGCTTTGACCCGCCCCAACCACCGTTGCGACCCATCACGCCGCCCAGTCCCACGGCTACAGGCACCCCATCCACCCCATCTACCCCTACTGCCACCAAACCCACCTCTCCCTCCCCCAGTCCCCAATCCAGCAAAGAACCAACCCTCCCAACCTTTCAGAGCGATTCCAGTCGCTTCACCCGCTCAATTTCGTTCACCATTCGTCAGTCAGATGGTGATGAATAATCAGTTAAGGAATGAGCGGGAAAACAAAATCCCCAATCTGCCAATCCCTAATGATTCATCATTAGACCTCTTGCACATTGTATGAAAGTCAATTGTTGGGTTGCCAACATCTCCGCCCTCACCATAAATCCTTCTCCCAAATCTGGGCTACCGTGTATACATAAGTGATCGAATCTAGTCAGAGCCAATGCCGAGCCGC
>CAZJZR010000199.1:0-6556 GCA_964550475.1 uncultured bacterium | reverse complement strand
TCGCTGTGGTTTAGATCTATCAAAAGAACCGTTAACCTCTGGGCGTAGTTGTAGGTTGGGTAGAGCCTCAGCGAAACCCAACACCCAGGATCGCGACCCAACAGATAAATTGACGATGTTGGGTCGCGCTTTGCTTGACCCAACCTACAACTTACGCAACTCAGTTACGCCAAGTCGAACAGTAATAACTCGGTGTCGGCGTGGGCGGCGATCGCCACCCCATTCTCCCCTTCAGCCAACCCACTGATCGCCGCTGCATCCCCCACATCCAGCGACTCACCATTCAAGCTAATCTTGCCGCGCACCACTTGCACCCAGGCATGGCGGTTAGCTGCCAACTCATAGGTCACACTGTCACCGGAGGGCAGCACCGTCGCATACAGCCGCACATCTTGGTTAATCGTCACCGAGCCATCCTGACCATTGGGCGACGCAATTAACCGCCAGTGCCCCTGACGATCCGCCAAGGGATATTCCTTCTGCTCGTAACTGGGGGGTAATCCGGTGCGGTCTGGCAAAAGCCAAATTTGCAACAAGTGAACCGCGTCGGTCTCGGAGGGATTGTATTCGCTGTGGGTCACCCCGGTGCCAGCGGTCATCCGTTGCACTTCACCGGGGCGGATGATGGCTGTATTCCCCAGGCTATCTTTGTGCTGCAATCCACCCTCCACCACATAGGAAATGATTTCCATATCTCGGTGCGAGTGCATCCCAAAGCCGCGCCCTGGGGCGATCCAGTCTTCGTTGATCACCCGTAAACTGCGGAAGCCCATGTGTTGCGGGTCGTAGTAATTGGCAAAGGAAAAGGTGTGATAGGAGTCTAACCAACCGTGGTTGGCATGACCCCGGTCTTCAGCCCGACGAATGGTAATCATAACGGTTCTGACTCATTACGTGCATGACAGGACTTTAATGCCCATAGATCTACTATGCCGAATGTTATTAAAATAGTCAAGCAAGTATTTAAGTAACAGAGAATCAGTCATATAGCATGGGGAATTGGGGAACCGTTGGGCAGGATTGGGAGCGAATTTGTGGTTGGCTGGCGATCGCGATCAAGCCCCAACAAGGCTAACTACAAATCTTGACTACCCTGGATGGAGCAGGAGGGTGTAAATTTGGATCAATCCTTGCACAGTATGCTCTGTGAACCTTCCTTCTTTTCTTTGGCTTTGGCGGATTGCTGCATGGTCAATGGGCTTTTCCCTGTTGGCCTACGTTGGCTTGATGATTACAGGCGGTTCGATGGGGGTGTTGCGGCAAACTGAACGCGATCGCCCCGATTGGTTGCGCCCGCTGCACTACAGCATTGGCGCGATCATGGTGGGATTGGTGCTGTTGCTGTTGGCGATTGGCATTGTCGGCACAATTGGGCATTATGGCAATCTAGGGCATTCGGTGCATCTGTTGGCCGGACTTGTGGTTGTGGGATTGGTCTTAGCTTCGGTGTGGAGTGCCGCGCAGATTAGTCTGGGGTATGCCTGGGCGCGATCGCTGCACCTCACCATCAACATCATTCTGGGCATTGGCTTTGCTTGGGTATCCTTCACCGGCTGGGATGTTGTCCAGAAATACCTGCCTTAAACGTGCCTTAAACGACTTGCAAGGTAGTACTGTCTCCAATGGAGAGGACACAACCCAATCACTGCCAGCAAGTCACCGTTCACATCCCCCCGTGGGAAAAGGGTTGCAGGCTACCCCTGCTGATTCCGCCCCCAAGGGGGAGTGAATGGTTACACCAGCAGCTATACTGTGTCAGCCAACAAATTTTACTTTGTAGTTCCAACTTCAGTTGGCTGGCTAAAGCCAGTACTACAAACAGTTCCCTGACAAAGTATATACAACGCCCCAATCACCCATCACCCATTACCAATACAAAACCCCCAACCTCCGTCCAGAGGTTGAGGGTTTTACAATTGACTTGTCAAACTTATGAATTGTCAAATGACTTGTCAAACTTAGAGGTTGCCGCCCCGTGCTGAAAGCAAAAAGATGATGACTGGCCCAGCAAGCATGATCAGGGCAACTGCCGTCAATTGAAACAGAGGTTCCAGGTTAAGGCTGCCGAGGCCACCGAATAGATCGCTCAAAAAGTCCATATTTGCTCCCAAGCTAGGTCAAAGGATTATGATTAAAATCCACGTAACCATTCACAGTCCTCCCGGTAAAAAGAGTGGCGGGCGTAGCCCGCTGGTTCCTCCCTTGGGGGGAGTGAACGGTTACAAATCCACAGTTTGTCATGGATCACCATCTTACTGCGAGAGAATAGCACAGATTCGCCCCGTGTTGATCTCGCTAAGCGGTATGAATGATTACGTTCCTTATGTTACCGATGAAGGGAACGTTCGGTTTAAACAAGTTTACAAAAATCTAAGTTTTATGATGGCAATTGGCTTATGGCAACTTGGCAATGTGTGAAACGGTGTGGTGCTTGCTGTCGGCTCGATCCAGATTTTCGGCCTAATTTAGAAGACTATCTTTCAGCAGCGGAGATGGAGCTTTACCTCAGTTTGGTGGGGGAAGATGGCTGGTGTATTCACTTTGATCAAACCACGCGCGAGTGCGGCATTTATGCCGATCGCCCCCGCTTTTGTCGGGTGGAACCAGAGGTATTTCAGGATTTATATGGGGTGCAACCGGAAGACTTAAACGACTTTGCGATTGATTGCTGCCGCGAGCAAATTAGTGGGGAGTATGGCGATCGCAGTCCCGAAATGATGCGATTTAATCGGGCGATCGACACAGATCCTTCAGCCTAGCTTCACTTGCAACTCCATGCCTTCCCGCGCCAGCAAACTGGCAGGGAACTGATCTTGAAGCTTCCGTTCCGCCTGATCCAAAAACTCATCATCATGGCTAGGGTCATGGTGGAACATCACGATCTGCTTCACATTGGTTTTCTGCGCCAATTCCAAACCCAACCACCAAATTTCCGTTTTGCAGTCCATGGTTGTGGGGCGCGTTTCGTAGTACTCGTGCTCCACATAGGCGGCATCATAGATCAAGATATCCGCATCCTGAACCAAATGCAGCAGGGCATAATCCAAATGATCCTTATACAGTCGGGCATCGGTGGCATAGACGATGGAACGACCATTCCAGTCCACCCGATAGCCCAATGACCGATGGTATTGATTCACCGAAATGCTGGCAATTTGCACATCGCCCAGGGTGACAATATCCCCCGGTGCGATGTCATGAAAGGTCATTTCCGCTCGCATCACTTGCAGCGGTACCGGAAAGTTGGGGCGGAGCATTTGCCCAGTCAACTGTTGTTTGATCGACGCGCCATTCACGGCGGGTGAACCGTAGATGTGCAGTCGATTGCCTTGGATGAAACCAGGGGAGAAAAACGGAAAGCCTTGAATCCGATCCCAGTGGGAATGGGTGAAGAACAAATGGGCTTCGATGGGCATTTGTTCCAGCAACGATTTGCCCAGTCCGCGTAGCCCCGTGCCGCCATCAAAAATTAGTCGATGTTGGCCAACTTCAACTTCAACACAGGTGGTATTGCCGCCATAGCGCAAGGTTTCAGCTCCGGGTGTGGGTACGCCACCCCGCACCCCCCAAAACCGCACCAAAAATTGTTCGGTTGGGATATCTGATCCGCCGCGATCGCCTCCCTGAGCGACCCTATCATCGACGTTGGGGGCTGGCAACTGTGGTTCGGGGGATGTTGACGTTGATTCAGTGGTGGGCACGGGAGGATCTAAATTCGCCATGTGCTAGGAGGCATTAGCCGTCATTCAATAAAATCAAGGGATCGACGAACGTCCTTTAGCCGATTCTGTTCATCAACAAACACTACTGTGGGAATATGACTGGCTAACTCGTCTGGAGTAAATTGGCCATAGGTCATGATGATTAAGCGATCGCCCGCCATCCCTAACCGCGCAGCAGCTCCATTTAATTCAATCATTCCCGACTTTCTAGGAGCTTTGATCGCGTAAGTAACAAATCGATGGCCATTCGCTGTATTGAGCACTTGCACCTGTTCATAGGGCAAAATACCCGCTGCCTCCATCAATTCTTCATCAATACTAATACTGCCCACATAATGCAGATTTGCCCCCATCAAGTGGCAGTTGTGAATTTTCGAGGCTAGGAAGGTTCGTAACATGAGCAGGATGTATGCTGAATAGCGAGATAGACGGAGAACAACAATTGATACTTCCAGTCTAAATCGTTCTTTACTATAACTGCTCACTCCCAAGCACGAGATCAACAAACTGCTGTAACCGTCGGTGGTATCAACAATATGGGTATGCAGTGCAAATACACAGCCAAGAATCGAGCCAAGTGAACTAGAGCCACGTTAACTAAGTACGGTACTCGTCACTTTAGATTTATACCAGGGTATTTTCTTGCATCGGGAAATTTTATGCTTCCCTGCGTCTTGCGAATCAGTAATCAGGATCTTAATTGATTCTTGCCGCGTGGTTGAGGTTTTAGTTGAATAAAAGCTTAAGATTTACAGCAATTTCATGATGGGGTGTGGTTGTTGGCTCTTAGTGGTGAGTGGTGAGTGATGAGTGGTGAATGATGAGTGATGAGTGGTGAGTTGTTGGCTCTTAGTCTGCATTAGACCTCTTGCACATTGCATGAACGTCAATTGTTGGGTTGCCAAGATCTTCGCCCTCACCCTAAATCCCTCTCCCAAATTTGGGAGAGGGACTTTGAATCCGGCTCCCCTTCTCCCAAATTTGGGAGAAGGGGTCGGGGGATGTAGCTTGCTTCCCGAAGGGTGGGCTAGGATTGGCGGTGTAGAACCTAATTTGCAAGAGGTCTATTATTCACGTAAACCCGTAGCGGGCGTAGCCCGCACACTTTTCCCATGGGGGGATGTGAACAGGTACGTGTCATCAGATGTGAGGTCATGCCTCCAGATGTAACGCAAAGCCACCCCCCTCTGGTTGAGTTCCGCGAGGTGTAGGGGCAGGTTTAGCCGAGAAACTCTCGCGACGATCGTCAATTTGACGACAAAACCTGCCCTTAGAGGGTGTTTTAAAAGTCCTATTGGATGTATCCCTGGCGACTCAAGTCGCGGCTATACGGACAAAACCTGCCTACGCAGGTTATGGAAACCCTTGATTTTCTTCAGTCCGCGTAGGCGGACTTTGTTCACCTAGTCGCGGTTTTAACCGCCAGACACTTTTCAAACACCCTCTTAAGCAGATCTATTGCTGTGGTTTAGATCGACCATCTGAGTTGGCGAACCGCCAATACCTCAGAGCCAATGGCCCTACCCTACATACAGTATTTTTTCGATTAGTTTGCCGATCGCTCCTCTAAATCTAGGGGTTGCTGCTATAATTCAACCACCTGAGAATTTGAGCTGGATCAGGGAGGTGCGGGGAGGAATTATCCCGATGGCAAATTGCTTGCCAGAAGTAGGGCAGCATAGTTTACTAGATGGTTACTGGGATGGGTACTGGGGTGTTGCTGAATAGCAGGATGACTGAAAACTTCGTTTCAATGCATCCAACTCTTAGCTCATCCCTAAATTCAGCAACGCCGGGTACTGGCTGCGGGTGGGGATGATTGCAGATTTTTGTGACCATGTTGGCGGATCACAGGTTGGGGGAGCATAGAACTTCCAACGTAGCCTACCAAGGCGGTTTTGCAGTACGGTTTTGTCGGTAAGGGGTTCAAGCGCAATGGCCATAGCACTGAATATTTCCCCAGAGGAATTTTGGAACCAGGTGTTGGAACGCCTGCAAAATCAGCTTGGTCAGCCCACCTTTGAGACGTGGATTAAAACGGCCACGGTGGAGCAACTGGATGAGAAAAGCTTGGTGATTTGCACCCTGAATCCCTTTGCCCGGACGTGGCTCCAGAAGTATTACTTCCGCACCATTTCGGAAGTGGTGGAAGACATCCTGGGGCGACCGATTGACATCCAAATCAAGATTGCCAGCGGCGATGACACCACCATCATGGCGCAACAACCGGATACCCTGTGGCCACCGCCACCGGGACTGGTGACCCCAGACGCTCCCGCCGCCACCCCAACCACCCGCAACACCAAACCAGCGGAACTGAATCCCAAATATGTGTTCTCGCGGTTTGTGGTGGGGTCAAATAACCGGATGGCGCACGCGGCGGCACTAGCGGTAGCGGAGTCCCCCGGACGCGAGTTCAATCCGCTGTTCCTCTGTGGTGGTGTGGGATTGGGCAAAACGCACTTGATGCAGGCGATCGGGCACTATCGGCTAGAGATTTGTCCCGACTCGAAGGTGTTTTACGTTTCGACGGAACAGTTCACCAATGACCTGATCGCCGCTATCCGTAAGGATAGTATGCAGAGCTTCCGGGAACTGTATCGGGCGGTGGATGTGCTGTTGGTAGACGACATCCAATTCATTGAAGGCAAGGAATACACCCAGGAAGAATTTTTCCATACCTTTAATACGCTGCACGAAGCGGGCAAGCAGGTGGTGCTGGCCTCCGATCGCCCCCCCTCGCAAATTTCCCGCTTACAGGAACGCCTGTGTTCTCGCTTTTCCATGGGCTTAATTGCCGACATTCAACCGCCCAATCTGGAAACGCGGATGGC
>CAZJZR010000198.1:3845-6601 GCA_964550475.1 uncultured bacterium | reverse complement strand
CTATCAGGAAAATTGGAGCTTGATGTACGACTTTAAGCTGATCCTGAAAACCATATTGATAATTTTCCGCCGTCGGTCAGGCGCGGCCTAACTGGTTGTTTAGTCGTCGCTTGGGATATCACTATCACCTGAGATCGTCATCACCTGAGATCATCTAGTCAGCGTTAATCAACACCAGGGTTCGCCGTAGGAGGCTGTTTTGTCCACTGGATGTGGGAGTGGTCGAAGGCCGCAAATTTCTGCCTGCGTAGTTTTAGTTTTGCGATCGCTGACCACCACAACACCCACATAGGACTTGAGGGGAACCAAGCGATTCCAAGGAAAAATGAAATATTCGCCATGGGGATAGGGCGGAGTGGGAATGGCATAGGTATAGACGCGATCGCCCAAAACCCGCACAGTGTAGTTGTAAGGATTGGTTTGCATGGCCAACTCCTGTTGGTAACGGGTTACACCCCGACTTTGGCTCAAGAACGTCCCCCGTTGGGCGTAGGACTGTTGCTGTTCTGCATTCAATTTAGCCAGCATCTGTTTCTGGACTGATTCAGTCGCTTTGTTGGGGGTGGACAGAAAACTGGGAATCACATGAATCACGCCCAAGCCAACTAATGGCAACAAGACCCACTCGAACCAATATAGTCCGCCCAATTTGCGGCGGTTTTGGGGTGGAGTTTTCATCATCATTTCTGAATTAGGGTAACTGTTCACATCCCCCCATGGGAAAAGTGTTGCGGGCTACGCTCGCTTGTTCCTTCCCCGATGGGGCGTGAATGTTTACGAATCAGGAGTCATGCCCATGCCTGTCTATTCAGCATATCCAGAGGAGTTGGGATTTGCCCAGCAATACCAAAGTCCAAAGTCACAGATTCAGTGTAATCATTCACATCCCCCCAAAGGAAAAGCGTTGCGGGTTACGCCCGCTTGTTCCTCTCCTGACAGGCAGTGAACGGTTATGATTCAGTAGATCGAACGGTTGTTGTGGAGGCGGCAAAACCGCCCCCACAACAACTCTCAAACTCAGCAGAGATGTCTATGTTTTCGATCTGCGTTTTCGATCTGCTGAGATTAGGCAATCGGGTTGGTGCTAAATGTGGGGGTGATGGTGCGGCGACTGTAGCTGCCGAAGATTTTAATGATTTCTGTGTAGGCGGTTAGCTCTTGTAAAGTGGCCTGCACGGCGGGATCGCGACCATTCGCCTCCAAGTCGATGAAGAAAAGGTAATCGCCCAGCGATCGCTTACTGGGGCGCGACTCAATCCGACTCATATTAATACCGCGTTCGGCAAAAATTTGCAGCGGTTTAACCAAGGCTCCGGGTGTATTGGCAGGCAGGCTGAAGGCGAGGGAGGTGTGGGTGCCACCAGGGGACGGTTGCAGACTCATCACCCAGAACTTGGTGCAGTTGTCGGGACTGTCGTTAATTGGGTAGCGCAGGACGGGTAAGTTGTAGAGTTGGGCGGCGCGTTGGGAGGAAATTACGCCAATGCTGGCATCTTCATCCAAATGCCCCAAGGCTTCGGTGGTGGAGTTGGTGGGGATGATCTGCACGGTGGGTAAATGGTTGCCCAGCCAGACCTGACACTGCCCTAAGGCTTGGGGATGGGAGTAGACCCGTTGAATGTTAGTTAACTCCGTGGCGCGGGAAATTAGGGCATGGGCGATCGGCATGACCAGGGCTTGCTGGATTTGCAAGTTGTCCAGTTGCCAGAGGGTGTCCAAGGTCATCGGCACACTGCCTTCTAAGGAATTTTCCACTGGAACCACGGCCAAATCCGTTTCGCCGCGCACTGTGGCCTGGAGGGTTTGGGCGATCGTGGGATAGGGGCAGAGGCGTGTCGCTGCTTGCGTGTCTGCCGTTAACTGCTGCGCCCACGTTAAGGCGGCCACTTCGGCATAGGTTCCGGCGGGTCCCAAATGGGCGATCGATACCGTCATAGTGTTCTCGCGTGCTGATCCAATTATCTGTTACGGAAATCCACCTGGGAATTTACGGATTAGTGACTTCAGAGAATTCTGAAAACGTGTAAAATTCCTTAATAACTTTATAAAGAGAACTTACAAGAGGTAACGGGATCAGTAAGTTGGGGGATGGGTAATTGGCTAGTGCGGATGCGGGATTACTCAGTCCAATCAGCCAGTTCATCGGCATTCACCCCCTAATCCGCTGTTTCCGACTCGCCATTCCTTAACCCCCGCTGTCATGTCAATTAAATTCCACGCTTCCCAATCCGTAGAACTTACTGTACCAGAGCAGTCAATTCCGATCGAACATTACTTGAAGCAACCGAAGCGGTTGGTGCAAGCATTGACTGACCCTAGCCGGATTGAGTACGTGGCCGAGGGACGGTTTCGCCTAACCATGCGTTCCATGAGTTTCATGCATTTGACGCTGCAACCGACGGTGGAAATGCAGGTGTGGTCAGGGGCAGACGGGGAAATTCATCTGCGATCGCTGAGTTGCCAACTGCGCGGTCTTGAATACGTCAACCAACGGTTTAGCCTGAATTTAGTCGGTAATCTCACCCCCCACCGTCGTGGTAACAGGACGGTGTTGCGGGGCAATGCTGATTTGCAGGTGTCGGTTGACTTGCCACCGCCCTTTACCTTGATGCCGCGATCGCTGCTGGAAACCACGGGCAACGGTTTGCTGAAGAGTGTGTTGCTAACGGTGAAGCAACGGTTGGTGCATCAACTTTTGGATGATTACCGCCACTGGGCATCCAGAGAGTCGGCAGTGCCACCCGCCAGCCGAGCAG
>CAZJZR010000198.1:0-3745 GCA_964550475.1 uncultured bacterium | reverse complement strand
CATGGACACGGCAATGCCGTGTCCCTACGCTGATTACAGGTCTTTTATTTTTCCACCCCCTTAGGGAAGAGCGTCAAACTAAAGCACCCATAGTTTCAACATAATGCGTTACGGCAATGCGTTACGGCTGAAGCCTAACGCATCCTACGCTGGGTATTTTATTTATTTTCAGATCCCTGACCACCCACTCACCTACCCACCCACTCACTCACTCACCCCTCCCCTCCCCATGCATCTCACTTGGTTAGACAGCAACTCTTGGCTAATTGAACTGGGCGGTCAACGGATTTTGCTCGATCCGTGGTTGGTTGGGCCATTGACCTTTGGCAATTTGGACTGGTTCTTCAAAACCGATCGCCCCCAGCCGCGTCCGATTCCCGACAATGTGGACTTGATTCTGCTGTCCCAAGGCTTGCCCGACCATGCCCATGTACCCACCTTGGAACAGTTGGATCGAACCATTCCCGTGATCGCTTCACCCAATGCCGCCAAGGTGGTGCAGCCGTTGGACTATCAGCAGATTACGACCCTCCACCACGGCGAAACAATTGAGTTGAACCATCGGCTCAGCATCCAAGCCACGCCCGGATCACCCGTGGGGCCAACCAGTTTAGAAAATGGCTATGTGCTGCGGGAGTTGCCTACGGGAGCCAGTTTGTATTACGAACCCCATGGGTTTCATGCCCCGGTGCTGAAGCAAATGGGCACAGTCGATGTGGTGCTGACACCTGTGATGAATATTGAGTTACCGTTTGGCATTCCAGTGATTCAGGGCAGTAAGACGGCGATGGATGTGGTGCGTTGGCTGCAACCGCAATTCATTATCCCGACGGCAGCGGGGGGCGATGTGGAAATGTCGGGCTGGCTGGTGTCGGTGCTGAAGGCGACGGGCAGCGGGGCGGAACTACAAGCCCAACTGACGGCCAACCAATTACCCACCCAAGTCCTAGAACCGAAACCGGGCGATCGCGTCGAGATTCCGTTGCGAGAGAAAGTGGGTCAGTGAGTGGGTGGGTGAGTGCGTGAAGCAGGTGTAAATTAACGGCGGTTGACTGAGATGGTGTAGCGATCGCTGATCCGCTTCAGCGGGAACTGAACAAACTGAGCAGGTTCGGTGACTGTCCAATCCATCTGTTGCAACAGTTGCGCCATGAACACCTTGGTGGTGGCGATGGCAAACTGCGCCCCTAAACAGGCATGAACGCCACCGCCAAAGGGAATGTAGGTGTAGCCTTTGCCTTCGTTGCGATCGGGTAAAAAGCGATCGGGGTCAAATTTATCCGGATCAGCAAAGTGGTCGGGCATGATGTGGGCAATTCGCGGTTCGGCAATCACCGCCCAACCTTTTTGGTAGCGCACCCCATCCAGCACCACCGTTTGGGTAAAGCGACGGTTGGCGGTGGAGGTGGGCGGCAATACCCGCAAGGTTTCCTTAATCGTGGCATCCAGGTAGATCATTTGTTTTAATTGATCGGCCAACGCCAGCGATTCTCGTCCCGGCAATACCCTGGCTTGTTCATCCACCACCCGCTGTTTAATTTCTGGATGCACGCCCAATTGGTAGATCAGCGACGACACCAACCCGGACACTTCATAATGGGAAGCCCACAGTTGCAACAGGCATTGATTTTCAATTAGGGCATCATTGACGATGCCATCGGGATTGTCGCGCTGACTGGCCAACAGCATGGAGAGGAAATCCGCCGTGGGGTTGAGGTCTCCCTGCCGTCGCCGCTGGATCACCGCTCGCATAAATTCGATCAATCGTTGCCGCGCTTTCATGCCGCGCCCGTAGGCGGTGAGGGGCGAGTTCCATTTGACGAGGCCATAGAAGCCATCAAAGAAAGTTTTGTACAGGGCTTTCAGTTCGGCCATGGAGCCGATGGGCAGTCCAGCAAACGGTTGGGCGGTGCTGTCCTGGGCTGACAAATTCACACCCAACAAAAATGGCACCAACAGGTCAAAACACAGGGCTTCCACCGTGGGGAAGAGGGCGATTGCGCCCTGACTTGGCCAGGTTGCCACCGCTTGCCGCACCATTTGGTTAATCTGGGGCAGGTAATTGTCCAACAGTTGCCCGGTAAACCCCGGTCGCAAGGCCGCTTTGCGCTGACGGTGTAAATCGGGACGTTGAAACAAGCTGTGTTCGCCAAACATCTCCATGGTCGTAGCAGGCAACCCAATTTCCGTGTAGTGGAGGTCGCCATTGAACACCATTTGGTTCGCCCGTGCCGACCCAACAAACACCGTCACGCCACCAAATACTCCCGTTTGGAACACCGGGCCATAGCGTTGCCAATTTTCGCGACAAAACCGCTGCGGATCTTGGATGTAGGCGATGGTGTCATACCAATGGGGTTGGCGCGGCGGCGCGATCGCCCCTGCTGGTAGCGCGTCACCATCCCCCAACACCATCAGTTCACTCGCCAGACTTTCGTGATCCATGCCCTCATCCATCCTTACCTGCACCAATTGTCACCCATGACCAATCACCCATTACCCATGACCACAGATCGGATAGTTCGCCTTCTAGGGTGATACCCAAGCCCCACCGTTTTGTGTTCAATCATATCAATCCCGCATCTCCGCAACCGTTTTCCGGTTGACTGGGAGTAGGCTAGTCTGCAACGGCACTAGCGAGAAAACTGTGATGCCAAACACCGTGATGCGTTACGGCTAAAGCCTAACGCATCCTACGCCTGCGGGGACGGTGGGCATTGCCCACCCTACTATCCACCATTCACTATCCACCATTCACTATCCACCATCCACCATCCACCCCTACCTCCATGGCCGACTACACCACCACCATCACCCAACTGCAACAGGAAGCGCGATCGCGGGAAGATACCTTACCGATTCGTCACGAAGCCTGTCGATCGCGGTTTTGGCTGCATCCCCAACCCACCCAACGGGTTTGCTTGTTTTTCCATGGCTTCACCGCTGGGTCGTATCAGTATTGGCCGATGGGGGAGGCATTGTTCAAAGCGGGGTATAACGTCCTCGCGCCTCGGATGCCGGGGCATGGGCGGGCGGGGAACTGGAACGCCACCAACCCGCCGCCGCTGCCCACTACGGTGGACTATTACCAAACCTTTGCCCTGGAATGGCTGTCGATTGCCCAGTCGTTGGGACAGCAGGTAATCGTCGGGGGCTTGTCCGGTGGGGGCACCGTGGCGACGTGGTTGGCCTACGAACGTCCCCAAGCCATTTATCGCGCCTTGGCCTTTGCGCCTTACTTCAGCGGCAGCAACAAGTTAATTGACCTGTTCACCATTGCCTCCAATTCCTATTTCGAGTGGCGGTTGCCCTACGGTTCCCCCTCGCCCATGGGCTATCCCGGATTTCCGGTGCCAGCGTTGCGGGTGTTGTTGAATTTGGGGCAGGAGTTGCTGAACCGTGCCAACAAAGCCACGCCCGCTCCCATGTTTATCCTGTCCAGTGAGAGCGATCGCGCCGTCAACAATAGCGATCACCACACCCTCTGGCAAGCGGCTCTGCAACGGCAACCCCGCTCTTGGTATCACACCTTTGATCGGGTGTTGGAAGTGCCCCACACGATGATGACGGAGATGGAGGGCAATAGCTACCAAAACTTGCTGATTACCATGACCAAGGCGTTTATTGAAAGCGATTTGACCTGGGCAGAAATTCAGCAAATTGGCGATCGCATGACTCGCGGCAAAACCTTTGACCAATCGGTTACAGAACTGAACCTGAAAAGCCGTGCCTCCCGCGATATGCC
>CAZJZR010000197.1:0-6616 GCA_964550475.1 uncultured bacterium | reverse complement strand
GTTGATGTAGTTGCAGGGGAATTGACACACAGAGGGGCGGCTCCAATGGAACCGCTCCAACACCGCGTCAACCTTTCCCCTGATGCGTTCCATGGATTTCATCCAAACGACGATGTAACGCCCCAATTTCCGCCCGCAGCTTGCCAATTTCCTCCAGATACGCCGCGTGCATTGCCGCCTGAGAAGTCATATAGCCCCGCACAGTCCCATCCAGACTTTTCACCCCATCCTTATAGCCCTGGATTAGCTCATCATTTTGGGTCAGGCTCTTATCAATCAGCTTCTCTGTCAGGTCGGCTTCCCTGGATTCCTTCTTAACAAACAACTCCCACGCATTCCGGCCAATCCAGACCAGCACCGCGCCCAAAATCCCCCATTGCGTCAGCGCATCCCCCGGCGTAGGAATCACAGGATTTTGTTGAGGGGCTGACGTTTGGGCAATCAGTTTCACAACAACCTCAAATCATCCAAGATAGACGACTCATCACCATCAAACACCCACACCTGTATCCGCACAGACACCCATGGCACAGGCTCAAACATCAGCCGATAGGGGTCTAACAGAGGAAATCCCAACAGTTTGGGCTGATTCAACGGGACAAACCGAGTCGCCAGCTCGTCACTGCCTACCAACTGGCTGAAATCACCAGCCTTATTCCAGTTCTTGCCAGTTGGGATAATCGCTGTTGCAGACACTTTGACCAGACGCTTATTAAACGCCCAAGGGAGAAGCAGGCGAGTTTTACCCGCCTGCACACTCCCCAGATACCGCCATGCAATAGCCATCGTCTAGTGAGCCAATGGAATGCGTTCACCCCGTGGGGTGATGTAATAATCCGCTTTGGTAAACGACTTGAACGCCTTCTGGATCTCTTCATTCCCCACCCCAGGCGGGATGGCGACTGTGATCAACTCGTCAACCTTCACCGTCTGGTTGCCAACTTTCCGGCTCACCTGCTTTCCAGTAGGCACCTTGATAGACCGAGATCCGGCCTTAGACCCCCGAATAATGCCGTACTTGCCAGACCGCCCCTTAATCGGTTGCCCCCGCAGATCAGTTGGCTTGATGTTTTTGTTCAAATTGAAGGCTTTTTGGGCACGAGTGGAAACCCAGGAAATAGCCTCAACCGTAACGGTCTGACCATTTCGCTTAATTTTTACCTTCCCCCACTTGACGGGCACCTTTGGTCCCGGTTTTTGCCTAGCCATAGCAATCACTCTCCAGTTTTATGCAAAGAAAATTCCCAACGAATCAGAGAGGATTGAGCCTACGGGATGTAGTCAACGCCAGTCACAACCGCCTTACCAGTGCCGTCCACAGCAATGGTGATGGGCAATGTCGCGGCTAAGGTTGCAGATTTGGTTTCAAAGTCCGCAGAGAACGAAACGTTGTTAACCGTGGTGGTGGTTACCGCCGCTTCTGTTGCCGCCAGTTTCAAGCCCATTTCCAACAATGCCGCAGGCTTTGTGGTGGATGCCAGATCGGATGTGCCAGGGACAAATGCCCCACCGGAAGACAGATAGTTAGTCGCGGTGATTACGGGCTTCCCTGCCGTGTCAAAGGCATAGTCAAACGGGAGTGTAGCCGCCAAGGTTGCAGTTTGGGCTTCACTGTCGATCGTGATGGTGACGTTGTTGGGAGGCGTGGTGGTGTTAGCCAGGGCTAACTCATCAGCTTGGAGCAGAAAGCCCAATTCCAGCAACGCAGCGGGTTGATTGGTGGACTTCAGATCCGATCCGGTAGGAGTAAAAGGAGCAGGCATGGTTACACCTTGCGAAAGACTTCAACACCAGTCTAGACAAGGTTTTCAGCATTGCCACCTGTAGTTGTCTTTGTGAACATACTATGTTCACATTTATTGTAAATACGCTCTCCATTCCCGCCCCGATTGCTGACCATGGGGGAAGAAGTCAGCGAATAGAGGGATAGCGCGTACCTCCTTAAAGTTATTTGAGCGAGTTATCCCTGTGGACGGCTGGGAACTTGCAGCCCGATAGCGAGATGAGACATACCC
The DNA here is from genome assembly GCA_964550475.1 of uncultured bacterium. Classification (GTDB taxonomy): domain Bacteria; phylum Cyanobacteriota; class Cyanobacteriia; order CAIUCS01; family CAIUCS01; genus CAIUCS01. The sequence goes on along the minus strand of CAZJZR010000197.1, from coordinate 4,601 downwards.
ATAGAGTTGACGGCAAACCCGCTCGGCTTCCGACTCTGATGCAGCATAGACAATCAGCTTAGAGTTGTCTTTGAGGCAATATCGGGCAAAATGCGATCCTTTCTTAAAGCTGGGGATATTAGGCGAGCGATCGCCGGAATAGTGAGGGATGGATATTTGAAACCGCCGCTTTTCTTTATCATCACTGCGATAACAAATCACCAACTGTGGCCGATCCGCACCAACCCGAATCGGCCACCATTCGGGGAACGCAACACTGCCACCCGTCTCTCCATAAATCGCCTGAAACAGTTGGATTTTAGTCAGCGCATTGGTCACATTGTCCTTTGGGTGAATTAGCAACGCATCTAACCCCTTAGACAAGGGCTTTCCCTTCTCCCCCTTTGCCCGCACTTTCTTGTTCCATTGCCGAATCAGGACTGAGCGGAGTTGCTTCCAGTTTGTGAGTGCCATAGATTTTGCCCAATCAATCGAACTCGATCCCCTGCGTTGCCCCTTCTGCAACCACGTTAGCTTGACTGTCCTTCAGAATGGCGGTTTTGGTTTCCCGTTCCAACTCCTTCGCCACATCCTGCCTAACAGCTTGCAGATTATTCCATTCCTCTTGGACTTGAGCGACATCGCTAATCACCGTCGATAACGCACTGGCGGCATCATCCAACGCCTCTAGCCGCTTCATTGTCCGACTCCCGATTGGAACCTTTTCGGGCATGGGATCAAGGCTAGACAAAATCCCCTCATCCCGCAGTGCATTAGCAACCTTAGCCACCCGCTCACACGACTCTTCAGCCAACGACATGGTGCTGTCCCCCAGATCCCGGACAGCGGTGACCATGTTGGCCGCAGCAGAAACCGAACGACTAGCCAACGCCCATTTACGAGCTAGATTATCGTAAGCCTCCTCTCCAATGATTGAACGAAGGAAGTCTCTAGCCGTGTTCCCTAGCACCTGATTGATGTCAATCGGATTTCCTTCCTCATCCTTGAGTCCGATAATGCTCAAGCCCGTGGAGATGATATCTCCCAAGGTTTCCAACAGTGAGCGGGATAATAGGGCCGCATTATGGAGCACAACTATTAGAGTCAAAGCGTTCATGATTTCAGGCAGCTTCAACCGCTTCGACAGCTTGTCAAAGCGATCTTTCAGGTTTTCGCCTAAATCCTTTAGCTTGTCGCCATTCTTCTTCACTCCAGACTCAACATTGTCAAGCGTCCGGGAAGCCTGCTGCAATCGAGTATCAACCCGATCCAACTTATTGCCATTAGCCCCTACCCCGGACTCAATTCGATTCAGTTGATTTTGCAACGCTGGATTCATCAGTAAGTCCTTCCCGTCTTTCCCTGCCGGCCCCTGCAATCCTTGCAGTCCCCTCAAGCCCTGCGGCCCAGGAGCACCTCTTACCCCCGGTGCCCCTTGTGGCCCCGGTGCCCCTTGTGGTCCCGGTGCTCCTTGCGGCCCAGGAGCACCTCTTACCCCCGGTGCTCCTTGCGGCCCAGGAGCACCTCTTACCCCCGGTGCCCCTTGTGGCCCCGGTGCTCCTTGCGGCCCCGGTGCTCCCCGTGGCCCCGGATCGCCCTTTGGCCCCGGTACGGATTTAGATTGCAACGCTTCCGACGCTCTAGCCGCTGCGACAGACGCTTTAGCTAGAGCCTCTTTAGCGTTAGCATCAGCCCTTGTCGCAGTGGTAGATACGCCTTGAAGTTTGCCTAAAGCAACGCTAGCATCAGTCCTTGCCGCATCAGCCAGACGTTCCGCCTTGTCAATCCGATTACCCAAAATCTTCAAATTGCCAAATTCAACCGCCAACGAAGCCATCTGAACGACAACCCCGATCACGTTTAACAGCGGTGCCAACCGCGCTGCTAATGTTGCCAACTTCGCAGACGTTGAGGCAGCAGACGCAGACGTTGAAGCCAATTTCCCAGAAATTTCGACAACCTTAGTGGAAGCAATCCCAGCGCGTCCCCACGCCTCTGTAGCCTTAGCCAGAGCATTGGTGGCTGTGAGTTTCACCGGGGCTATCTCTTTTGAAACAACAGCCCCCACCATCAACGGCAGCAAAAACTTAAGCTGTTGCTCTAACCATTTGCTGTCAGGCTTAGGGGCTGGAGCTTTTTCCAACTTGACCACGCGATTTCGCAGGCTCTGCAATTCACGCTTCAACGCCTCAACATCAGCCCCGCCTTTCCCATCCTTTCCGGCTGGCTCCCGTGCCCCTTGCGCCCCCCTCGCCCCCTGTGGGCCACGCGCTCCTTTGTCTCCTTTATCCCCCTTGGGACCACGCGGCCCCCGTGGCCCCGGACTGCATTGACATTTTTGCGCCATAGCTATTTACGACATTTGCAAGGTGGACAGCAACAAAACTTCCCAGAGTTGGCATTCAGCACAATCTTCCGCCAGCCAGGGGGACACTCATCCTCACACTTTTTATCAACCGGAATCTCAGAGCACGGCACAGAATACGACCGACTCCAACGCTGATTACCACTGACCAACACCTTAACTAAGCAACCCGTAGGGGGTGGTTCAGGAGTTAGGGGAGTAGCCACCACACGAGTAGGGACACGCGGCCAATATCCGAAATAAATATTCACCCACCCACCATTCGCTGACGTGATACGAATCCAGCAACTTCCGGGATAACCGCCAGACGTAACCGAGTATGGGGCAAAGACATTCGCTCCCCCCACATAGGCTTCTCCCCATCCGGGGAAGTCGGGATAACGACCCCAAACACCAACGCTGTATTGCACTCCAGGCCAGCCGTCATTCGGTCGGGGTGGGGGTTCCTTAGTCCAAGTCACTTGGTTGCAGGGGGTTCCCTGCAACCACAGCGACTCCCCTTTAATCCACACCCGCGTCATAGCACGTCATCGGGGTCTAGGACGCTAGAGGTGTTGTCAGGGATGTAGAACGATAAATCGTAGGTGTACGCCAGCCGGGATGTCCCATTCCTGACCACAAAATCTTTTAGCGGGTCTCCAACACTCAAGCCCGGATCCTGAGAGGCATCGGACGTTAGCCACGCTTTGATATTGCGGACGATCGCCGCTAGCCATTTGTCAGGGTCATTGGTGGGGGTGGTAAAGCCGATCGCCGCAAAGTCGCTAAACTTGATGGCGATGATTGGATCGCCAGAAGTGGCAGTTTGAGTCCCGATGGTTCCAGAGGTGAGGTATTGGGCGTTTGCGCCTAGGTAGTTCTGTAAGGTTGGTTGTGCCATTTTGGTTTATTGCGTTGGTTTATCTGCACTATTTAGTCCAGCATAGTATAGATAATTCGCTAAGTTTGAGATGAGAAAACGTAAGCATAGTAAAGGTTCTGTCGCGCTGATCAACCGATACGATCGCCTGTATATTCGCTTTCGCCCCGCGCCAGGTGCAAAGCAGGTGTGTTTCTGCACTGGCTTACTTGATAACGCCTACAACCGTGCCATAGCAGGCAAAATCACCTCAGAAATTGCCTATGACATAGCCCATGGCTGCTTTGACTCAACCCTAACCAAATACAGATCGCAACCAAACGAGCCAAAAACCCTTACCACAGTGGAACTCTGGGACAAATTTAGAGGCGATAAACCTAGCGTCCACTACAGTGCCATGCTGGGACACCTCCAACGATTTGGAGAGCCGATCATGGATGAACCGACGGCACGGCGATTTGTAGACCACCTAGCCCAATCCCAATCCCCAAGAACCCTAAACGAAAATTTGCGGCTATTAAAGCGGTTTGGGGTATGGGCAGTCAGCGAAGGGCACATAACTGCCAACCCATTTGAGGCTATCACCCCCCAGAAAGCACCGCGCAGAACCCCCCGGCAACCGTTCACCCGTGAGGAAGTGTCTCGGATTCTGACAGCGGCAAAATTTCACCCGCTGTACAGCAGCTACCACGATTTCATCTTTACCTTGCTCCATCTAGGTTTGAGGCCATCTGAGGCCATCGGGCTACAGTGGAGACACGTTGACCTAGCCAGAGCAGAAGTCACCATCTGCGAATCGCTCAGCAGGGCACCTGACGGCAAAACCTCAGCCAGTGCCAGAGTTAGGAAGGAAACTAAAACCGGGTCAGTGCGTACCCTATCGCTAACTCCCAGCATGGTGGTGATGCTACAGGGCAGGAAACCGCCCGATGTTTCACCCGATGACCTGGTGTTCACCACTCCCAAGGGATTGGCCATTGATGACCATCTGTTCAGTCAGAGAGTGTGGCGGGCAATCTGCGATCGCGCTGGTGTAACCTACCGCCCCCCCTACAATTGCCGTCACACACTCTTGAGCCACCTGATTGAGGATGGTGGTTCACTGATCCAAGCCGCCGCCGTCGCTGGCCATGCTGATGCAAAGATGGTTTCTGAGATCTACGGGCACATGATTAACCGCCCAAAAATGCCCGAATTTTAGGCAGTCGTCAAACAGTCGTCATTTTGTCCACCAAGTACAACGCAGTACACCCCTAGTACAAGCAAGCAAAAACCGCCTAACACAGTAGTGCTAGGCGGTTCGATGGCTGAAAGTCAAAGCCCGTAACGAGAGTTGAACTCGTGACCTCTTCATTACCAATGAAGTAGTCACTAACGAATTATCAATGCTTTCAGCCG
>CAZJZR010000196.1:0-6621 GCA_964550475.1 uncultured bacterium | reverse complement strand
GTCCTTTATTGGTTGGGATCCCCATTGCCGCAACATTTCATTAACAATGCAATTGCAGTCAAAACGTAACTGCCCAGCTTGATATCGATCCCGGTTGTAGGGGCGCGGAAACCGCGCCCTTGATCTGCCATCTGAACAGTTACGTCAAAACTGCACTTTATAAAGCTGGAATAGTTCGCCCGGTTGGCGTTTGGCAATCTTGGCTCCGGTGGAACGGATCAGTGCGTCCCAATCAGTCAGGGATTCCAGAAATACCTCTGCACCCAGGTAGGTTTCCAGAATCGCCCAGTTTTCGGCTAAGGGGGTGCTGGGATCAAGCACATCAAAGACAAACGCACCACCCGGTTTGAGCACCCGCTGCACCTCTCCCAAAACCGCTTGCCAATAGTCTAAGGGATAGTAACAACTGAACCCGGTGGCGATCGCCAAATCAAATTGCTGTGGTTCGTAATTTAACTGATGAGCCGGAGCCATCACCACGCCTTTGAACAACTTGGAATTGAGTTGGGGGCCACGGGAGTTGAGCGTATCTCTAGCAAACACACTGATATCCTGACCATGGAAAACGGCATCCCACTCCCGCCACGGGTAAATCAGGAAACTGATGCCACAGCCCAGATCCAGGCAGTGTTGCCCTTTGCGGGGTTTGGCGACCTCCCAAAACGGTGACGCAATCCGACCTTGCAACGACCCCTTGGCCCACTCTTGGAAAATGGGCATCGCTTCCACTTCCGGTGGCAGATCAAACCCTTCGCGGCGATACTCGCGGTTAAACCGCAGAGCCACCGCTGACAGTTGGGCTTGCCAGTCATTCACCAAGGGGCGATCGCTGCCAAATCCTTGATCAGTCAAGTGAGGTTGATTGGCCTTGCCGTGATCCCGTTTTTTGGTCATCCGTTTTCGATCATCCGTCTACAGCACGTCTCAATCTTGATGCGGCACAGTTTGATCAGACACACTTTGATTACATAGCTTGATCAGGTTACATAGCTTGATCAGGCACCGTCGATTAACACAAGATCTCGGCTAGGTAGAATGACGTAACCGTAGCCGACTCGAAAAACTCCAGCGGCAGCGGCTATCCCCAGTGGAATGGACTGGGCAAACCGCTGGACATCGTTACAGGGGAATGATCCTGGCCGCTATCCCTTCAGTGCCTTGGTGAAATTTTGCCGATAGGATTTGTTGGCAATGAATAATACAGGCCAAAACAATGCCAAGGGAATGCGTCCACTGCTGAAATTGGTACGCTTAAAGCCATTCCAAAATTTGTAAATCCCACCAACGTAAACAGCGAATAGGAGGATGCCAACTAACGTGCCCATAGTAAACCTCGCAACCTGGTTTTGGTAATGGGTAAATTGATTCACCGTAACCGTTCACTCCCCGTCAGGGGAGAAACAAGCGGGCTACGCCCGCAACACTTTTCCCATGGGGGGATGTGAACGGTTACGATTCACATGAATGATAACGCAGTCAGTGGCGATCGCGACTCCACAACTGAACCAGTTGACGCGATGCCATCCACCCAAAACCATGAGAGGATGAAAAAATCACTGTGTTACAGCTAAGAGGGTGTTTTAAAAGTCCTATTGGATGTATCCCTGGCGACTCAAGTCGCGGCTATACGGACAAAACCTGCCTACGCAGGTTATGGAAACCCTTGATTTTCTTCAGTCCGCGTAGGCGGACTTTGTTCACCTAGTCGCGGTTTTAACCGCCAGACACTTTTCAAACACCCTCTAAAGTTCGACCAATAAAGTTCGATGAATTCGTAGACATCATTATTTTCTAGAAACCATTTCGCACAGAGAACCTGCCATGACGACCCACTTTATTACCGCTGAAATTGAGCTTCAGGACTCTACCGCAGACCTGCAACGGGAAATTGCCACCACCTTGGCACACCATGGGGAACCCTTGCGGTGGGCGGTGACCGATGTGAATGCTGAGCAACAAACCGTAGTCGTGGAAGCGGTGGTGACCGCCGAGGAATTGGTCACCGTCGAGTCGTAACCGTAGCGAAATTGGTGGCACATCCCTATGGCTTTGTCTGCTGTGATGCCGCCCTTGGTGCGTCGTCCCTACACGGTGGTGTTGATTGTCCCGACTGGGATTGGGGCAACGATTGGGGGTTACGCGGGGGATGCCATGCCTGTGGCACGGGCGATCGCGCAAGTGGCGGATTGTCTGATTACCCACCCCAATGTGCTGAATGGAGCGCAGTTGTATTGGCCGATGCCCAACGCATTGTATGTGGAGGGCTACGGCTTGGATCAGTTTGCAGCAGGGGCGTGGGGCTTGCGTCCCGTGCATCAAAATCGGGTGGGGTTGCTGCTGGATCAGGGCATTGAACCGGAGTTACGGGCGCGACATTTGCAGGCGGCGGATGCGGCGCGTGCCACCCTGGGATTGTCGTTGACCGATTACGTGGTGACGGACGCACCATTGGGGGTGGAGTTACAGATCGCGGCCTCTGGAGCGACTTGGGGCACCATTGCCAACCCCGATAGCCTGTTGCGGGGAGCCGAAAAATTGATGCGGCAGGGCGGGGCGGAGGCGATCGCAGTAGTGGCGCGGTTCCCCGATGACCCCAGCAGTGCGGCCTTACAAGCGTATCGCCATGGTCAAGGGGTTGATCCCCTCGCCGGAGCCGAGGCGGTGATTAGCCATTTGGTGGTGCGAACCTTGCAGATTCCCTGTGCCCATGCCCCAGCCCTTGCCCCCTTACCCTTGGATCTGGATGTTGCCCCCCGTGCGGCAGCGGAGGAGTTGGGCTATACGTTCTTGCCCTGTGTGTTAGTGGGCTTAAGCCAAGCTCCCCAATTTGTGCCGCGATCGCCCAGCAGTTTCGTCGAACAGGCAACAACGGGCGTATTGTGGGCAGATCAGGTGGATGCAGTGGTGGTGCCAGAATCGGCCTGTGGTGGCAGTGCGGTGCTGAGTTTCAGCCGCTCCGCTGCGAGGTTGATCGCTGTGGCCGATAACCAAACTCGCATGGCGGTGTCCCCAGAGCAGATCGGGATTGAAGCATTAACGCTAAACTCTTATTTAGAAGTGGTGGGGGCGATCGCGGCGCATCGTGCAGGTGTGAGTCTGGATGCCTTGCATCCCAACCTGCCATCCCTGCAACCGCTGGATTCCAACCTGTGAGTGAATCTCCTGAGTTAATCTGTGATTCACATCGTTAATTTTTGCTTAGAGATTGCATCCCTGTTTGAGAGTGTCCGTTGACTAGTCCAAACGAACCTGATCTGTATAGTTTGACTCGCACCCAAGTGCTGGTGGCGATTGCCATTAGCGCGATCGCCTTTCTGGTGCTGGCTAAGCTCTGGCTATATTTTGGCTCCGTCCAACTGTTATCCGTCCGTTCCGAAGTCAATGACCTACTTTGGGGCGTGGGTTTGGGCATTGCCATTACCGCTGCCAGTGCCGTTGTCTATTGGTTGTGGCCTGCCTATCGGCAGAGCACCGACTTTTACTTGGACATGGTATTACGTCCCTTGGCATGGCCAGACCTAATCTGGTTGGGGTTGCTGCCCGGATTGAGCGAAGAATTATTGTTTCGTGGGGTCATGTTACCCGCCCTTGGGTTAAACCCACTCGGCATTCTGGTCACAGCGGTTTGTTTTGGTGTGTTGCACCTCAGCAGCTTAGAACATTGGCCGTATGTGGTTTGGGCGACGATTGTGGGGATTGCCTTGGGATACAGTGCCCTGTGGTCAGGAAATCTGTTGGTGCCTGTGTTGGCGCATATCATCACCAATTGTCTCTCCAGTGGTTTGTGGAAATGGCGCGAAACAGTGCGTGCCTGAGTACACCGTGATAACACTCCTCCCTCCACCCTGAGCCAACACGGGGCTTAATCCGCTTATTCTGCAAACTAAACCACCCATGTCATTTACAACTCACCTGAGATTACTCCCTTTAGGCAATTGTGCGATCTGACCGAGCATCTCAGAGACTGGGTTAAGGGTTGATTTTTGGTGCGCCTCACCTACCAAAAATCAACCGTCTAGCCTAGTTTATTCACGACATTCTACAGGCCGAACCGTAGGGACAAGCTACCTCTGGTTGCCTCGTAGATCTGAAACTGAGATAACGATCTTGGTGTAAAGCCTCATTCCCTGCATTGAACAGGCACACTTCGACGTAGCCTGGTTCTTCCCTCGCTACCCCCTCAAGCCTCTCGCTTCCGCCATGTCACCCAGCTTCCACAACTGCCCTACTGCAAACCGGGGGATTACGGGAACTGATGTGGCCGATTTAATCCGGTTTGCCCAACTGAGTTTCTGAAAAATGCTAGGCGAGGTTAAGGAAATCAGTAATCTTCCCGGTTTTTACCCGAATTTTTCCCAGTCTTCTTCACCATCCCCTATCTAGACTAAGGAAGCGTCAAATGAAGAATCGTTTGCCCCCCTTGCAGGAGAGCAAGGGGTGTTTTTTTGAGCATTTCCTGTTTTTTCGAGCATTTACTCAGTGGCAGACCCGCTAATCCGCAACGTTGATCGGTACTTCCGGAGGAGCGTGAAAATAAAGTACCCATAGATTAAACACGATGCGTTACGGCTGAAGCCTAACGCATCCTACGCCGGGTATTTTATTTATTTGCACATCCCTTCTGCGCTGAGCCAACTAGCCGCGTTTAGGAATTGCAACCACGCGATCGATGCAACTGGGTTGATAACTATTGGCCGCGTACTGATCCATATGGCGAACAATCGCCACTGGAGCAACAATCCGACAACTAAAAAATTCCACCGCTGCCCGACCGTCTGGAAACACCAACACTTTGGTCGCCAAGTCTTTGGGCATTTCCCCACGCCATTCCCAAGGCACTTGGGGGGGCACCGATTCAATCAGGCGATGGTGTCGCCAGTTCCAGTTTTTTCCCTGCGTGCCAAATTCCTGTAATTCTCGGTACAGCAAGGAAGCGGTGATGAAAGAGGGAACGGTGCGATCGCCCTCGATCGCTTCCATGGGAGACAATGCCCCCACTGGTTGGGGATTGCCCGATGCATCACTGACTGCATTCAAAGCATCTTCAAGTTGAGCAGTGGTCGTCAGTGCCTCTGGTAGTGCCCAAGTTACACTGCTGCCTCCCTCAGCCGTGCGAACTAAATAGCTCACCATCCGAAAGCCAGACTTAATCCGCAATCCCGGTAGTTTAGCCACAATTGCGCCTGGATTTGTCGCACTAATGAACCACCGTCCCTCACGGTTCGGTGCATGAACTTCTTCCTCTGGGGTACTGGCCAGATTAAAGAGATCCCCCAACCCGTATAGCGAATCTGGCTCTGGTGGTTCATCGTCTTCAGATAATGACAATGAACCCGGACTTTCTTCCGAACTCGGCAAGACCAACGAATCTTTAATTAATTGCCGTACTTTTTGTACAGCCGCAAAAGGAATTTTTTGAATAGACATAAATGCTAGGGGACGGTTGGGGGTGAACGGGAACTATCGCCCAACTTAAGAAAACCATGGGATCTCTAGCTTATCCGCAAAATCTATAGATCTATAGAAGATCTATAGATAAAGACTAGAAATAAAAAACTTAGCAACAGAAATGCAACACAATTGGATCTCAGGGTTACTCCTGGGTAACATTCTGAGTTGCCTACATGAGTAATTGTGCTGCATCAGTCACTGCTCTGTCTGATTAGTTCGACAGCCACAGGGTTTCCCGCGCATTATGTCCTATATTTACAATGGATGTTTGCGACAGAACTAGTTACTCAAGATTGGTCTTGAGCCAAAGATTATTCTTAAGCCAAAGATTATTCTTAAGCCAAAGACTATTCTTGAGCCAAAGACTGTTCTTGAGCCAAAGACTGTTCTTGAGCCAATCAGTCGCGATCGCGGATTAAAAATTCAAATTCAGCTTGCAAGGCGCGTAAATTACCCACCCTAGCAACCAACAAGCTTTCCCGGCCCGCATCCATTAACCGCCGATGCCAGTGGGCAATTAAATCTGCATTATTTAACCAATAGCCCACAACGGTATCCACCACTTTATCCACATCCCAACCCCGTTGGGGCGACACCAGTTCCACCGATTGGATAAAGTGATCCAAACTGCATCGATACACGCCTAAATATTCTGCACCGTTCTGCCGTTGATCGGTTTGTACATCCTGTTGGTGGTTGAAAAAATACAGAATCGGAGATACTCCAAGGATCTCAAAGGTGTAGTTCATACAGGACTCCTAAACAGGTTTTAGTCAGTGCGATCGCGCGTTTAGTAATGGTGATTTCAGAGTTCCCGCATCCTAGATCTGTTTGAATAGTTACGTTAAGAATGTGTTCAGCAACTCCTTCTGACTACGTTGTTAGCCCCACCGTTCGCGTAGATCTGGCAACGTAGTGATCCGTGATTTACCAACACACTCTTAAAGGATGTTTCTGATCAACAATCAACCATTACTGAACGTTGAATTAATTTACTGATCTTAGTGATTGAATTTTGGAACGTTTGTTACAACGTTAAGATTCTTGAGGCACTCAGAATCCGAGAGTGCTAGAGGGGAATCGGCAGGGACAATAGATGTATGGGATGGATGAAAACGGGCGTATCCAACAGATGGGGGATACATCCGGGCGAATAGAATAAGCCCTTTG
>CAZJZR010000195.1:0-6637 GCA_964550475.1 uncultured bacterium | reverse complement strand
TAACCCACTCCGGTAATATTTGTTCTGAATATTTATTCTAAAATTTGATCTCAATTCAAAATATTGAGTTAATCTGTCTAGTGGAGAACTTAAATCACAACACTAGGCTGTCAGTAACCTCCAAGTGATCGTCGGTTCTTTACTAACTTTAGTCAGGGTCTCAGGGCGATCCGCATGGCATTTTATTCCGGGTGCAGTCCGGTCTCTTTGTTTAAGAGACATGACGACTCGCAGCAAAATTGAGGAGGCTAAGTTAACTTTTAATTCAACCCCTAGCAACTGCAAATTGATCAATTCCCAGCTCAAACAGCAGTGGAGATCAACAACTACAGGGTACTTGTGGGGCAACAATCAATGGTCACCAGCCAATCAATTGATTACACTGAGATGCAAATTAGATAAGTCCTATCACTGGTGGGTATAGCCGTGTTCTTAAAGGGTTTATTAGGGAAAAAAGCTGGAGTCGGCGTGGAAATCACTGCCGATCGCCTCAATATTGCCCAACTGAAAAAACAAGGGCAGAACTATAAACTGCACGCATTCGCCAGTGTGGATGTGCCAGAAGGCGTATTTCAAGACGGGATGATTCTTGACCCTCCAGCATTGGCTGACCTAATTGGCACCACCTTGGCTGAGAACAAAATTAAGGTGAAACGAGCCGCCACGGCGATTTCTGGCAAGGCGATCACCCGGATTATTGCCGTTCCCGCTGAAATGAACGATGAAGAATTGCGGGATATGGTGCTGAACCAAGAAGCCGGGTTGTATCTGCCCTTCCCGCGCGAAGAAGCGGATGTGGATTACCAAAAGCTGGATTTATTTGTCGATGAAGATGGCATCGAAAAGGTGCATGTGCTGTTGGTGGCAATTCGCAAGGAAATGACCGATAGCTATTTGGAAACCTTCCAACAGGCTGGTCTGGAAATTGATGTGTTGGAAACCAGCAGCTTTGCCCTCATCCGCACCATGCGCGATCAACTGCGAAACTTTGCCCCCCAAGAAGCGGTGGCGATCGTGGATATTGAGTTTGACAACACGGAGATTTCCATTGTGGTGGATGGGGTGCCGCAGTTCTCCCGCTCCGTCCCCATCGGCACCTATCAGATCATGTCGGCTCTGAGTCGAGCCATGAATTTACCCCCATCCCGGAATACAGAAACCCTCCAGGATATGACAGTGCCCTTAGACACGCCACGGGGGGGGAATCCAGGGACATCTGCCATGCTTCGGGTGCTGGGCGAACTGTCCGATGAAATGCGGCGTTCCATCGATTTCTACTTAAACCAAGGGGAAAACTTGGAGGTGGCTCAGTTGTTGTTGTGTGGTCCTGGCGGCGGCTTAAACAAGCTGGACGAGTTTTTGTCCCATCGCTTGAGTTTGCCTGCGAACCAAATCGACCCAGTGGAAAGCTTGTCGTTAATTACGGCGGAAGAATTCCCTGCCCAACAACGGGTGGGGATGGGTGTGGTGCTGGGTTTAGGGCTGCGGGAGGTTTAAGCAGATATGTACAGTCTCGATATTAATTTTCTCAATGATCCCTCCCGCTCTGGGGTACAAACAGCAGCGACAACCACACGGGCGGCAGCAGCACCCGGTAGCCAGATTCCCATGTTCATTGGGATTGGGGTGGGTGTGTTGGCCTTAGGGTTGGTCGGTGGCGGTTATGTATTGATGAATAACCGAGTACAAGAGCTAAACGCCAAAAAGACTCAGTTAACGACTGAAATTGAAGACCTGAAGAAGAAGTTGGGTGAAGTTGCTACCCTGAACGACCAAATTGCCGCCATTGATAAACAAACGGCGGATTTGACCGCAATCTTTAACGACATTCGTTCTTGGTCAGCAGTGTTGACGGATATTCGCGATCGCGTCCCCGCCAAAGTGCAACTTAATAGTATTTCCCAAGCAGTGGTACAAGGAGGCGCAGGCAATACACTCACTATTGCAGGTCAAGCTAGAACCTTTGACGATGTGAATGACTTCATTCTGTTGCTGCGGCAATCACCATTTTTGGATCCAGAAAAGGTGGTTTTGGTTAACTCAACGCTGAAGGAACAACAAGCTAGTCGTCCCGGAGTTCTGCCAACGAGCTTGGTGGAATACCAAATCGAAGCACCCTTTAACCAAAAACCAGCGGCGGATCCAGAAATCCTCAGCGCGTTGGAGCGTAAAGGTGCAGTGGGCGTAGTTACACGGATTCAAGAACTGAAAAACAAGGGGGTGATTCAGTAATGGCCATGTCAGGCGACTACATGGATGGGCCACAGGAAGCCCAACCCAATTACCCCACTGCGTTTGGGATTCAGTTTACCCCAGCCGTAACAGGGATTGTGGTGGGTGCGGTTGGCGTACTCGGTGCTGGCTATGTATTTGTTAACTTCGTCCAACCCTTGCTCGATCAGGCGACACGGTTGGAAGGCGAGTTACAAACAGCCCAACAAGAATTTGATCAACAAAAGGTCAAGCTAAAGGAAATTGATGAAGCCAAGGCCAAGCTCGCTGCCGCAGAACAGCGCAAAGCCAACGTCTTGACCATGTTTGCTGATGAAAAAGCGTTAACTACTTTGTTGCTCGATGTCAACAAGATTGTAGATAACGCAGGGACTGCAAGAGTAACAGTGTTTACTCCTGGTAAGCGAGAAAGACTGGGTGACAAAGCCTTGTTTCAACAGGATTTCACCGTTGGCATCGAAGGTAACTTTGCCGAAACCACAGCCGTATTACGCAATCTAGAGCGATTGCAGCCGTTGTTGTTGATGCGAGATGTCAAATCAGAAGCGAAACGGGAACAACAACAAAAAGTGGTGGTCATTGGACCGCCTGTACTCAGGACATCCTTCATCCTGAAGGCGATTACCCCACCCACCGCCACTGAGGCTGAGCAACTGAAGCAAGCGGCGGCGGCGGCTCAGCAACCACCGAAGAAGTGATTCCAATTGAACAGGCTTTCCAGCTAACTGGTATAGCCTCAGCCAATTTCCCATTACCGATTACCCGTTACCGATTACCGACTTATCTTGTGTTGAGGGAGGAGTGAATTGTGAGACTAACCCCTAGATTGACCGGAATTTGCCTAACCAGCTCAGTTGCCCTCTTGGCAACCCAACCCACCTTGGCCAACCCAACGGTGATGACCGGGGTACGCCTGAATCCCGGTGGTAACGGGTTGGAAATGACCCTGGATACCAAAGGCGGCAGCAAACCCCAAGTGTTTGCAGTCACCAATGGCAAGAGCTGGCAGGCTGATATCACCAATGCCCGCCTGCAACTCCCGGAAGGAGGAAGTTTCAGCCGCCAAAATCCCGCTCCAGGCATTGCCGCTGTTACCATTACCCCCCTCGATAACAATAGTGTGCGGGTAACGGTAACAGGTGACAAAACCAGTCCGGTTGGGCAGGTCACTAAACGGACGGAACAAGGAATCACCATCAGCATGACTCCTCCGGGGGCTAGTCCAACACAACCAACAGGTAAAGCATCTGTCCCCACCACAATTCGGACTGCGCCTGCCGCCAGCGCTGACCCCCTAACAACAAATGTTTTGGCACAGGCTCAGCCCCCTGCTGGGACAACTCCATTAGTGCCCAATCCTAAGGTAACAGTTGACGGCACTCCGGTTAAACCCAATCCCACCCCGCCATTCCTGCCCCGTGCCGTACCACCACCAGTCGGAGACATTGGGGTAGCGGCTGTGGATTCTTCGCCGTTTTCAATTGATTTGGGGACAGCCGAACGGGTACCCCGGTTAGTAGTTCGCGATGCTCCGGCACGGGAAGTGTTAGCTCTGTTAGCCCGTGCTGCTGGACTTAACTTGGCCTATACCGATGTGCCTGGCGGTCCCAGTGATGCTACTGGTGGTGGTGGCGCGGAAGGAGCAGGTTCAGCCGGAATTACGTTGGACATTGAGAACGAACCCGTTCAGGATGTGTTCAATTATGTTCTGCGGATGCTGCGTCTGGAAGCCAACCGAGTCGGACGGACGGTGTTTGTTGGCCCACGCCTACCCGATTCTGCTCGGAATGTTATCACTCGTACTTTACGACTGAACCAAGTCAGTGCTGAACAAGCCTCTGCTTTTTTAACTACCCAAGGCGCGGAAACTCGGTTGACTGTTACTCGGATTCGGGTTGAAACGATTGGTAATGCTCCAAACCAACGGTTCGTTGAATTTCGGGAGCCAGCTATTATTTCGCTGCGGGCAGAACAAGGCATTGGACCGCAAACGTTGCGGGGACTGTCGATTAGTTCTGACAGTCGCTTAAACTCCATTACCTTGATTGGAAATCCCCGGCAAGTTGATTTAGCCACATCCATGCTGATTCAACTGGATGCCCGCAAACGCCAAGTTGCCGTTAATGTTCGGGTAATTGATGTCAACTTAAGCAATACAGCTCGGTTTGGCACCAGTTTTTCCTTTGGCTTGAACAACACCGGATTCATCAACCAAGGCGGAGTTGGCATTATCAACTTTGGGACTGAAAGGAGTGACAATACTCCCCCGCCTGCCAACAACGTCAATTTCAATATCGCTCCATTTGCGACGGGTTTAGCTGCTGATGGAGTTGGAGGCAATCCGGTTAGCCTTAGTGGTACTACTACACCTTTTAATATGGTGCGTTCTTTTCTAGCTCAACTCCAAACTGCGGTAGTGAGTGGCAATGCTAAAATTCTCACTGATCCAACAATTGTGGTGCAGTCTGGGGAAACAGCGCAAGTTCAACTTACCCAGCAAGTTATTAACCAATCTACACTCACCAATACTGTCGTACAAGGTGGAACATCTACTACAAGCCAAAATGTTACATTAATCGAGGCAGGACTTACCCTGGAAATCAGAGTATCTCAGATTGATGACAATGGCTTTGTCTCGATGAGTGTCAGTCCTAAAATTACTGCTCCCGGCACCCAAATTCCTATCGGTAATATTCCTGGTAATTTTGTAATCCCTATTACAACTCGTTCGTTGACTTCTGGTCTCATTCGTATTCGTGATAACCAAACATTGGTTCTATCGGGGATTATTGCAGACAATGAACGTGCTACTGCAACAAAGATTCCAATTCTAGGCGACTTGCCTCTGTTGGGAGCGTTGTTTAGGAGTACCGCTAAAACCAATCAGCGAGCAGAAGTGATCGTTCTGGTGACACCTCGAATTTTGGATGATAGCGATCGCTCCACCTATGGCTATGGCTATCAACTCAGTCCAGAAACGCAGCGGATGTTGAATCGTCCGAGTCCGTCGTTTATTGCGCCTGACCCCGCACCACCCAGTCGGCAGTAATAGTCACCCTGAAGTGATGGCATTGGTTTAATCTAGCCCCCTAAGTTAATCTGCAACTTGGGGGGCTGATTTTTATTGTCGAGCAGTTTAGAATACAGGCAACGGCACACCTTTGGTCAGCCTCATGTCCACCTCGCCCCTGACCCAGCAGTTTCCACCATCGCCTCACCCGCAACGCAACCCCGCGATCGCCGACTTCAACTTTCCCCCCGGACTCCCCACTGCCGAAGAACTGCCTGACTCCGACGATCGCCCCGTGGACAGTGAACTGCAAGAATTGATTCCTGGCTTGTTGAAACTGATTTTGCTAGACCATTGGCGCGATCGCCCCAACTGGTTATTCGGGATTGATTTGGGCTTCTATTACGACCCAGAACAACCCTGCATTCCGCCTGATGGGTTGCTCAGTTTAGGCGTAACCGAGCCGGTTGACGAAAATTTGCGTCCTAGTTACGTGTTGTGGCAAGAAAATGTCATTCCCCTGTTAGCTCTGGAAATTGTTTCTAAAGCCTATCGGCGAGAACATACCCAAAAACTAGCGATTTACCAATCCATCGGCATTCTGTACTACGTCGTCTATGCCCCTCTGCGGAAACGGCAAGCCAAACTACAAATCTACAAACTGGTGAATGGTGTATATGAACTGCAAAGCCATGGCGAGTCTCCTTATTGGCTGCCAGAAATTGGCTTAGCCCTTGGCGCAGAACGCGGACGGTATGGCAACCGCGATCGCGAATGGCTCTACTGGTACGACTCCGAAGGTCACCGCTTACCCACACCCATGGAACGAGCAGACGCAGCCGAACAACGGGTACAGGCATTGTTAGCGCAGCTACAGGCGTTAGGTGTGGATGTGGATCACCTTTGACGCAAACGATTCAGGACTCAGCCTGGATCGTGTCCTTCACTCCATTGGATACTACATCAGTACAAATATTCCAGATCGAGTTAAAGCGTATAGCAATCTTCAATCAGCCCTGCACGAACACAGGTGCTGAAGTTTCTTGTTCTGCAAACTGAACAACTCATGTCATGGACAACACAACTCGGATTGCGATCGCTGAATCAAACACTGAATTGCAATCGAATCTTGTTACTCAACTGATTGGTGATCGCGCCGTCAACCGATTACACTGCAACCCCTCGACGTTGTAGGTTGTAATTTAGGTTGGCTTATTTAATTGTCTATTTATGTTTACATTTAGCTATCACAATGGCTTTATCTATACTGCATTTATGCAATAGTTCGTATCATTTGAGCGAATTTTATTAAAAATCGCCCAAATCTTGATAAATTAACGCTTTTACCGATCCAGATTCGGCAACTTGCTCTTAGAATAAAGCATTGAAAGCTCT
>CAZJZR010000194.1:0-6683 GCA_964550475.1 uncultured bacterium | reverse complement strand
ACTCCAACTCGGATTGCCGGATTGATAATTTCGTTGATTAATTCGTTGATTAATTTTTTTAAATCAGGATTTATTGTTGATTGATTTAAATTCAACAACCATCTATCACACCAATTCTTAAGGGTATTCCTATGGCGGCTAGTCAAGACTTCCAGCAGGCGATGCGGATAGGCAATATTGGTGAAGCCATCAAGACTGCACTAAGCGAAGCAATTGAATTGGAGATCACCACATGGGTTGTCTCCGCTGAGGACGGAAGTGTCGAACAATCTGATCCCCAAAACGCTTTACCGGGGTATCGGATGACAACCCGGATCAATATTGTTGATGGCGATATTGAAAATGAAATCGGTAGTCAATTTATTGGCCAAGGTCCGTACCGAGAATTGCGCGAGTTTCATCTGAATCAGGTGAAGCAGGGGCAGGAAATCATCCGCCGGAATTTGGAAGCCATTAAAGAATTGTTTAGCTTCTTATTGGATGCCCGTAGTCCTGAAACCACCAAGCCAATTGGCGAGGGGAGTGGGCGATCGCTACCTGCGTCGGTGCATCCAGAAGTAGTTGAGCCGCTCCCGACCAGTGATTATGCAGCCTTGCCCCCCACGGAAGTTGAGACTGTTCCCCCCCCTGTAGAGAAAGAGATCGCCGCTCCGGCAGGTCGGTTGTGGGGAGATGCCACTGAGGAACCCATGCCTCCGTCGTTCGACGGTGAACTGGACATGGGCGAAGGACTGGAAGACATGACGGACAGTTCCCTGAGTGGCAGTCTGGATGACTCCAGTTTGGATGCTTCCCTGTCATTCCTTGAGGAACCTGCTTTTGAGGAACCTGCGGTTGAACCTCCGATGGAACCTGCAATGGCATCTGAGGTTGATCTCTCGCTTGAAGCCTTTGAACCATCTGGATCAGTCGCCACTGTCGAGACAACGGAACAACCCCTGATTGAGAAAGAAATCCCCTGTACGGTGGAAAATCTGTGGGGCGATCGCGACTTAAACGTTGTCGCTGAAGGGGTAACGCCGACTAATGCTGATCAGTTACCGGATGGTTTGGTCTCTGCGGAAATGCCAACAACCCCGATTGAAATTGGTGCTTTTCCGGTGGAATCGGTGGCATTTGGGGCGGGAGATGAGGATATCAGTGCCTCAACCGGGCGGTTGTGGGGTGATGAAATGGCCACCGAGATCAGCCCGGATGCGTCCATTGCTGATATGCCTGTCAGCGATCGCCTCGAACCGCCCGCTAGTTCACCAGCCATGCCGGATTTGTCCATGTTTGACGAAACGGCATCAGTGATCCCCGACCTGACAGAGGCGATCGGGGCTGCTGTACCTGACTTACCCGACTTAACAGGCATGGGTGACTTAGACGCAGCCTTATCCGCCATTCCCGATGTGTCTGCGGTTGCCCCCAGCCCAACCGAGGCGGAGGTAATTGATTTTCCCGCCGATTTGTTTGACGAAACGGTGGAACCGGAATGGGAAGTCTTTCCCCCTGATGCCGCGATCGCGGAAAGCCCTGCCCCCAGTGAAACCGCAGCCGTTGATCTGGCCATGTTTGATAACGTAGCCAGCCCAGAGTTATCGGAATTGTCAGAGCCGCAATTCTCTGAACCCACAGGATCGGAGCCAGAGCTACCTGGCTTAGATGCATTCCAAGATCTACTCAGTCCGGAGACGACTGGATTGGCGGCTAATCTTAGCGAGGAATTTCCCGCCCCCGCGACCCCTGCCGCTGGGATCACATCCGATTCTCTGTCTGCGCTGTTCGGCTCCGATCCGCCCGTTGGCGAAGCTGATCGCGCTGCAACCATGCCCGATCTTGATTGGGCAGAGTCCGCCATCCCCACTGAGACGGCGGCAATGGAAAGCAGTACCAGTATTCCCAAAGAATTTTTAGATGGCGATTTCCTCAGTCAGGCCGAGTCGGATCAGTCTGCTGACATGGTCGATTTCCCCAGTGAGTTTAGTACGGGGCTATCCGCAGAGGCAGAACAGGCATTGGATAATTTGTTTGCCCCCAATGAAGACTTGGCAGAGGAATTAACGGATGAATTGAGCAGTGCCATCGGTGACGACTTTGGTGATGTTCTCAGTGGTAATGTTCTTGGTGAAGCACCCGATGCTGAAGCGGATGATCTGAATTGGGATGCCATTGTCTCCGATCCCATGCCCACCGGATTGTCTTCTGAAGCGACCAGTCCTGCTGATACGCCCGATGTCGTCCTAGCTTCCGATGCCTCCCTAGATTTAGATGCGGATTCCTTGGCAGCTCTATTTGCTGAACCCCCAGCAGAGGGTAATGTAGACAGCAATCCGTTTGATCAGGCCGATGTCGGTGATTTGAGCTTTGAACTAGAGGAGAGTGGTGAATCGGGGGCTGATCCGTTAGATGCCCTGTTTGGAGAACCAGGAGGAGACGAATCCTCTCCATCTGAATTGGATTTATTGATGGATCTGGATGGCTCACCTGAGGGGGATGCGGATGCAGCGGATGCCGATCCGTTTGCTAATTTCCCTGTCAACTTGCCCACCAGTGGGCGTGGATTTGGTGGTAGTAGACAAACACCGTCCAACAATCCGAAAAAGAAAGCTGATCCCAATGCATCGGAGGGGTAATTGCAATGACAAATGGCCAGAAAACCCAAAATTTGCCAACCAAGTCCTCCCCATCTGGGTCGTCGAGTAACTTGTCCAGCAAGTTTGATAAGTTTCTCAGTTCTCTGGGGGATGTGCTGAATGACATTACGGCTCTAGAAGTCAGCACGATGGTTGTATCCCGCATTAGTGGCTCTAAATTCAGTCCCTTGGAAGCCTATGAAGTGATTTACCACATTTCTGAAGCGACGCTAGCTGAGGAGCATGTGGCTGAAAACTCTAGTCCTGAGGAACGACGCAAGTGTTGGGATCGCTATCTAAAACTGCGGAGTAATCTAGAACGGTATTACGCCAATGCCGTTCATGATCCCAGGGCGAAGCTGCCTGATCCAGTACGGGATGTTGAAAAGCTGGAAGAGGTGTTTGAAAATGCCGAATTTCTGCGTGCCCTCCGTAAAACACGGGAGCAGAAGCGTGCCTATGACAGTGATGATCCCTTGTCTACGGAAGCTGATTTGATCTATGCCCAGACGGTGATTCAACTGGACGGCGATGTGGTGAATCGATTCCATGAAAAGCTGTTTCAGTCTCCCCCAGAAAAGAAGGAGTTAATCCTCAAGGTTCACGCCGAAGGGGTTGCGACGGGTGAAAGCCAGTGGCGCGGATTGCTCACCTTTGTGGTGGATTTGCTGCGAACCGTTGTGCGACCTGAACAACCACCAACTAGTCTGCCCATGCAAGCATCCCACGATCGCCAAACCAACGGAGCTAGATCAAATTGACTGCTCAGTTTAACCGCTAAGATGCACATCTACCCATGAAAACCGTTCGCAATCGGGTGCAAATTTCTGACCCATCCGATCCCCATCCAGTTAAATCCGCAGATCCCCAAACGGTTGTGCCGGTGCCGCAGCGGCTGGTGGACTGTGTGGTGGAAAAAGATGGGCAGTTTTGGTTTTACCTGAATCGGCGATTGGTGGCGGAGGGGATGCGATCGCGCCAATTAAACGAATCGCTGAAATTCCCACCTTCCCTGTTGGTCAGCTTACGACGGGCAGCGATTTGGGACGTTGGGGCTACCGTGAAATCGAATCAGGTCAGTGAAGCCACGATTCAATCCGGTCTCACCTTTTGCACCCATTTCGACAATCGGTTGGTGCTCCGTACAGTTGTGTCCTTAGATGGAGATGTGCTGAACCAAATTGAAAGTCGGTTGATGGACTCCCCAGATGAATGTCTGGCGGTGACTACGGTGCATTATTGGTTAATGGATCAGTTAACGGGAGAATTGCGATCCGACATTCGCCAATTGTTGGCTGGTTTAGCGTGGGCGATCGCGATCGCGCCGCCTGCGATTACCCTTGCCGCTAGTGTGAATCACTTGAATGAAGTGACAGTTCCGATGATTTGTGCCCAATTGGGGCTGATGTTGCCGCTGAAACAGTTGAGTCATAAACAATTGCGGCGATCGCTGCCGAACATTATCCGCTTTGTATTTAGCCGTTTGTTATCCCCCAATCCTGTCACCCAATGGATTAGCCGTGGGGTTGTCGCGAAGGTGGGGTAATCGACAACTGCATAATTTAGTGCGTCACTTCAGCGATCTACAGCGTTCCTCCCCCCGCTTCACCACTTTCCATCCCCCTTTGCTGTTGTCATGATGCTTAAACTTACGCTGCTGCTGCTAACCGTTAGCCTTGGTGTCTGCGTAGCAGTGGAGTGGGTGTTGCGGTGGCGATTTGGCTTTGGTAATCCCTTGTTGTATGTCGCTGATGAGCGGATTGGCTATTTGCTAGCTCCGAATCAACGGGTGCGCCGGATGGGCAATTTAATTGCCGTCAACACCTATTCGATGCGGGGGGAGGCGGTGGCACCGCAGCGATCGCCCGATACCTTGCGTATCTTGTTGCTGGGTGACTCCATTGCCAATGGCGGTTGGTGGACGGATCAAACGGCGACGATTTCGGCACAGATGCAGCGGCAGATGCAACAGCAACTCCAACCCCAGAGCCAAGCTGGAATCGCTCCGCTATCATTGCCTTGGCAAGTTGTGGAAGTCTTAAATGCCTCTGCCAATTCCTGGGGGCCTCGGAATGAGTTGGCCTATGTGGAACGATTTGGCAGCTTTAGTGCCCAAATTTTGGTGTTGTTGATTAATACGGATGATTTATTTGCGATCGCCCCTTCCCCATTGATAGTCGGGCGCGATCGCAACTATCCTGCCCACAAACCGGCCTTAGCGATTCTCGAAGCTTGGAGTCGTCTGCGTCCGTCACCCCTCCCCCCAGAGTTGCAAGCCCTCCAGTCTGAACCGGGCGATCGGGTGGGGTTCAATTTGGCCGCGATCGCGACCTTGGCTAGCCTCAGCCAACGGGCACACTATCGCCTATTGGTTGCCCATACTCCCCTACTGCGGGAACTCCAGAGCCAAGGCGGTTCTAAAGATTACGAAGTGCAAGCACGCCAACGGTTGCTAGAGTTAACCCGCGATCGACAAATTCCCTATCTCGACTTTCTACCTAGATTTGATCGGGTTACCCCAGGTACTGCTTTATACCGTGATCACATTCACCTCAGTCCCATGGGCAATCAACTAGTCAGCCAAACCTTAGTCACAACCATCCTAGAGCTACTTTCCGGACAATCCCTATCGTTGTAGAAAAAGTAAATGATCCCCTCCCCCAGGAAAAAGCGGATCTGCATTGCTGGTTTTTATACAAAACTCGTAACGGCCTAGCGTGCCCTCACCCTAAATCCCTCTCCCAAATCGGGATCGGGACTTGGCAACTCCTCTGCTCCCAAATAGGTAGAAGGGGCTGGGAGATCGGGAACGACCAGTGAGCTGGGCAGTGAGATGGCCTGGGCAGTTACCACAACTGACTGCAATCACCATCCCATCCCACTGGTCATATGTAGTGCACTCATATGTAGTGCATAAGTGCACTCATAATGTAGTGCATATGTAACCGTTCACATTCATCAGGTACAGTCAATTAAGGTCTGCTCCTCACTGGGTAGAGGTTTGAGGGGGATGGGCATCGCCACCACCACCGCCAACACTGCTCTCAACCTTGACAAACACGCTGAATCGAGCTATGAATCGTAAATTAGACATCTATCGCGGTTTGACAATTGCAGATGCAGGTGCTCCCATTTCTCACTTGGCGGATGAAAAACCTTTGGGTTTATACCTGATGGAAGCGGGATTGCTCACCCCCGCACAGGTGGAGGTGGCCCTGAATGATCAAAAAATGACGGGGTTGCGTTTTGGTCAAGTGATTGCGCTGCGGGGTTGGGTGAAACAACAAACGATTGATTACCTGATGCAGAAGATCATTATTCCAGAACGCCAAGCCTATCTGCGTCAACTGCGCCACCCGACCTATGTGCAGGTCGTCCACACTCCCTCTGAGGCTGAGGAGATTACCATGCCTTTAGGGGGCGCGGCGACTCCGCAACAGTTAACACCGTCCAATGAACCGAATTTTGCTGCCCTCGACTCAGCAGCCGTTCCCCCTCCCCCCCCTGGGAACGATGATTTCAGTGATGAAGAGATCTCCTGGGTCGGCTAGTGCAGCCTCACAGCGAGTTTTTAGGATAAATTCCGTAGGCATCGACCCTAAAAACTAACCTTGGTAGAAAAACTAACCTTGGTAGAGCACTCGCCTAGATGATGCATTGGTAGCCCTCCCATTGATTTTTGGTTCTACCCACCTGAATCCTGATATCCACCCACACTGACAGAGGGTTGGAAGACGGAGCAGCAGGAAATCATCAGGCCATACTCCAGACCTTCTACCACGGCTTGGTAGGAGGCTTCCAGGATGTTGCAGGATACGCCGACGGTTGTCCAGCGTTGGTGGCCGTTGGTGGATTCGACCAGCACGCGGGTTTTGGCGCGGGTTCCGGTGTAGCCGTCTAGGATCCGCACTTTGTAGTCGGTGAGGTGGAAGTGGGCGATCGCCGGATAAAAGGTCACCAATGCCTTGCGTAGAGCCGTATCCAGAGCCGCCACTGGGCCATTCCCTTCCGCCGCTGTGAGGATATTCTCGCCATTCACCGCCACTTTGAGGGTGGCCAGAGCTG
>CAZJZR010000193.1:0-6696 GCA_964550475.1 uncultured bacterium | reverse complement strand
GGTTGCAGTTTGATGATAAGTTTTATTTATCAAAAGAAGTCCGAAAGAGCCACTAGACGCGGTTGGCTTGCTGTTTGAGCTGGAGATTGTACGGGTTTGCCAATCTCTGACCGGACAAGATTTCAGTGTGTGATTCAGGGTGTGCGATTCAGGGCGTGGGAGTGCAACTTTGAGCTGGCCGGAATCTACACCCTCGGTACATTTAGTGAAAATACTGAGGAATTTCTGAGGAATTGATAGATTCTGGATATGGTAACCAAGCATCCCTCTACAGAGGCTGTGGAAAGTTCGTAAACTTTTAGGCATAGGCAGGACATCGAAGGCATGAATCTCTCCCAGGAATTGCTGTCTCCCACCCAATCTTGACCAAGCAAGGTGGTGAAAAGGTGGTGAAATAGTCAGATCCTGATTAATTTGATGCCTTGTAATTTCAACTCTTCCCAACCGAATTGATAATTATGGCGACAAGCATTGTAACTGGGGTAGCAGGTTTCATTGGCTCTCACTTGGCGGAAACCCTGTTAAATCGCGGTGAGCGGGTTATCGGAGTCGATCAGTTTAATGACTATTACGATCCAGCCCTGAAACGGAAGAATATTCAAAGTTTTGAGCAACATCCAGCCTTTGAATTAGTAGAGGCGGATATCCAACAAATTGACTGGCCGACCTTGCTCCAAGGTGTGGATGTGGTGTATCACCAAGCAGCGCAAGCAGGGGTACGCGCCAGTTGGGGCAGTGGGTTTCGGTTTTATACCGAGCGCAATATTAGTGCCACTCAGGTGTTGCTAGAGGCGGCGAAGGATGCTAAGTCGTTGACCCGGTTGGTGTTTGCTTCCACGTCTTCCGTGTATGGCAATGCCGAAACGATGCCCACCTCAGAAACCGTGTGTCCACAGCCCGTTTCTCCCTACGGTATTACGAAATTGGCGGCAGAACGGCTATGTTGGCTGTATTACAGTAATTTTGGGGTGCCGTTTACGGCATTGCGCTATTTCACAGTCTATGGCCCTCGGCAACGTCCGGATATGGCGTTCCATAAGTTTTTCAAGGCCGCGATCGCCAATGAATCGATCCCCATCTATGGTGATGGCCAACAAACACGGGACTTTACCTTTGTCAGTGACGCGATCGCCGCTAATCTGGCGGCAGCGACAGTTCCAGAGGCGATCGGTGAAATTTTCAACGTCGGTGGCGGCAGTCGTGTGGTGTTGACCGAGGTGTTGGATACCATTGACCACATTATTGGTCGCCCCCTCCAGCGGGATCACATTGGCCAAGCCATGGGCGATGCTCGCCACACCTCTGCCGATGTGTCGAAAGCCCAACGGATTTTAGGATACAAACCCCAAGTATCCCTCAAAGATGGGTTGGCGTTGGAGTGGGAGTGGATACAGACCCTATATGCGTAGGTAATGGGTGATTGGTCATCAGGTCTAACGATCCGGCACCCAACTAGACGAGCACGCAGGATTGCCGATCAGCCCATGTGGCAGTTTTGCCGCCTGGGCATTTTGACTGATGCTACACCAGAAACTTTTTAGCCAGAATTACGTCGTAATAGTCTTGGATTTGCCTTGGGACGCTCGTCCCGTCTCCGTGATCAGTGCCTCCAATCACTGACACCGATCCCACTCCGTCTTCTCACACAGGAGCTTTGCCGTTATGGTATCGCGATCGCCCGTCTCCGTTATTCCGTCCATCCGTTTATCCACCAGCCTACTGCTACTCACTAGCCTGATTGCAGCCCCCAGCTTATTAGCACGGGAAATTCCAGTAGAAGCGGGCGGGACTCCCAGTGGTAGCCCCTCTCCCACCGCCAGCCCTTCACCCCAGTCCGGCACGCCCACTGCCCAAAAGCCTCGGTTTAGCTGCCAAACCGTCAGCGGCCAATACACCGTGTTTTACCATCCCCAAAGCCAGCCCGACCAACGCTATGCCTGGGCAACACCGGGTCAATTAGGCGGCGGCTGGACTCCAGAACGACGGTGTATGGAAATTAGCCGTCGCTTAGAGTTCTACCGTCCCGATGGTCTGTTGGAACTGAAAACCTCACGGGAAAATAACTACGATACGGTCTGTGTTACAACGCAGAAGGTATCTGGTTGCCGGATTGTCTTCACCGTTCCGCCTGGGCAAGATCCACAGGTCACCCGCGATCGCGTCTTCCAAAACCTCACCATTGCCGACAGTGGTCAACAAACTCAAGGGGTCGTTACGTATACGGGTACAGGTATCAACCGATCTGGCAACGAGATTATTGACCAATTAGGGCAGGTGTTGAATGGTGGGTTGTCACCAGCGGGGGGCGTGCAATCACTGAACCGCTCCAGCATCTTCCTGCGGCCTTTCTTGGATGCGGCAGATGGTGGGACTGGAGCCTATCTGCGTGGTGGCAATGCGGTGACACCGGGACGGCGATTAAACCCTGAGCAATTCCGCTAGGGCTGAGTCTAGTAAAACTCAGCATTCTGGGATCGCTGTATCGCCTATGGTTATCAGTGTTAACGACATCACGCCGTAGGCGATCACCCAACTTCAACAAGCGGGCGTAGCCCGCAACACTTTTCTTATGGGGGGATGTGAACGGTTACCATCCAACTGCTAATTCATTTCCTGATTCAGCAACGCCCAAAAAGATTGTTTGTGGTTAGAGACTGTTTAAAAAGTGTCTGGCGGTTAAAACCGCGACTACGCTAGTGTCACCCTAGGGGAACGCAATGCGAACAGTCGCTAGGGCTATTCGTCCTGATCCCTGTGAAACGCCCTCGGCTAAATGATCCCAACGATTTGAATATCGACTGATTTAAATACTCAATGATTTGAAAATGATTTGAATATTTGCATAATTGCTCCGATGGAGGGGCGGATGGGCGACGGCAGGGCGATCGCTGAGATTCAGCTCAACTGCCACTGCATCCCTAGAGCAGCAAAGTTCTATCTAACGGTCACAGGTGACTTACCGCTGAAACCGTACCACATCCCCCAGATCCGCAATGGGGATCAAGTAATTGTACGGATGGTAAAATTACGCAGGCAGTTCCAACATGGCGAATCTGCCATTTCAGATGAGCAATTTACTCCTACCAAAATGCTCATCTCAATCAAGACAAGCTGAAAAATGATATTAGGTATACATTCCGTAAAAGTACAGGTTGTTACTGTGAGGCTGAAGCGTGTTTCTAATTACTTCCAACAATAATGAAATCGTTAACCAAGCATTTAGATATTGATTGCCTTAAGACACTTTACGGAAGCAAAATCAGCCAATCCGGCAAAAAACCTCAAAGATTGTACGGACGTTGTTTGTCTGATTCCTCACTCAAACTGCATTGTTGCAGTTGGCAAAGCTACCAATTAATCATGTAGACTCCGCAAGATTGCCATTTCATTTCAACTGAATTAAAAGCTAATCTGCAATCAACTGCTCCACTCATCAGTTTGTATCTGCTATGACTAACCAAACATTGGGTTACGTCAGTGTATCTCGGACGCTTACCATTGTTAGCCAACAGCGTGTTTCTGGAGAACTAACCTTTTCCAATGGCCGACAACAATGGTACTTGTACTTTTTCCATGGTCGCTTGGTGTATGGCACAGGCAGCTTGCATCGAGTCCGGCGATGGTATCGAGCCTTAAAGCGTCATTGTCCAGGGGTTTATATCCGCCCTGATGGCGGTAGCGACGTTTGGGAATATGAATTGCTGTGTAAGGCGATCGCTGACGGCAAATTAACTGTAGTCCAAGCCAAAGCAGTCATCCAAAGTAGCTTGCTGGAAGTGTTGTTTGCCTTGGTGAGTAATCCCACTCTGACTCCCCAATGGTCTACGGAGCGCAAAGTTTCTCCAACTACCAACTCGGCCTTAGGACTGTTATTGTCTCCGCCTCAATTGGAATGGAGTTTGCAAGCAGCGGGTCAATTGTGGCGCAAGTGGCAAACTCTGGGGTTGGGTTCTCTAACGCCATATGTCATTCCTGTTTTAAGTCAGCAGCTTGGCTCTGAGTTGGGTGCATTACCACCAAATTTAGCGTCCATGCTTCAGGGAAACCATACGCTCTGGGATATTGCAGCGGAAGTCAATCGACCAATTACTGGCGTAATGCAATTTTTATTACCGTGGGCACAACAGGGTGTGTTGATTTTTGAGGAGTCAGAAGGAGCCTCGATTACAGCACCACTCGCTTCGGTAACGCCCGTGGTGCAACGAGAAGTGTTACCACCGTTAATTGCCTGTATTGACGATAGTCCGATGGTGGGCGAGGTTTTGGCCAAAATTCTCCGACCTGCGGGTTATCGGTTAATGGCCATTCAAGAACCGATGGCTGGCTTGGGCAAGTTAGTGCAACAACGTCCAGATTTTATTTTTATTGACTTAATCATGCCGGAAACGGATGGTTATAACCTTTGTAATTTCTTACGCAAGAGCCAACTATTTGCCAAAACACCGATTTTTATTTTGACGGGGCAGGATGGGTTGCTCGATCGCACCTGTGCTAAGTTTGCCGGTGCGTCTGGCTTTTTGAGTAAACCGCCCGATCCGCAATTGGTGTTAAATACAGTACGAAAACATTTACAGACGCAGCCCCAAGGACAACCTAGCCTTATCCCTGCCGACCAAAAGGTGCAGCCTGTTGGTGTGCGATCGCAGCCCACGATGACTTTGGAAATGGCAATTTAATGATTAAATAGCAATTTTTAAGCATAGATACAGCAGAGTTCTAATCAAATGGGCACACTGTCTCAACCGAAGAACCTAAGAGGGTGTTTGAAAAGCCTTGTTTGATGTAGCCTTGGCGACTGTTCGCCTTGCGTTCCCGTAGGGTAGTCGCGGTAACCGCCCGACACGTTTCAAACACCCTCTCAATTGGTGCCAACCACTAAACCGCGATGGGGATGGAGAACTTAAAGATACTGCCGTGTCCGAGCTGACTCTCAACGGTAATCGTTCCCCCTTGGAGTTCGACTAACCGTTGAGAAATCGCTAGACCAATGCCTGTGCCACCGGGGTAGAGATCCCGCGATCGCCGACTACGCCAGAACCGTTCAAAGACATGGGGTAAGTCCTCCGGGGCAATGCCGCACCCCGTATCTTCAACGGTGAGCCAAACCAACGGTGTTTCCAGCCATGCCCGCACAGTAATGCGGCCATGGGGGGTGTAGCGGAGGGCATTGCCGAGCAGGTTGACCAAAATCTGATTCACCCGCTCCGGGTCTGCGAATACAGGGGGGAGATTGGCGGCACAGTCTAAGACTAATTGGGGTTCATCTTCAAACACCTGATCCCGAAATCGTTGCACCATGGCAGTCAGTAACGGTTCTAGGGCGATCGGGCAGGGATTGAGCGGCAAATAACCGGCCTCCGCTTTGGACAATTCTTGCAAATCATTGACCAACCGTTGCAACCGGGCTGTTTCGTTGGCCAACTGTTGGTAAACCTGGGGCGATGGGGTAATGGTGCCATCCGCCATCCCTTCTAAATAGCCTTGCACCACCGTTAGCGGCGTTCGTAATTCGTGGCTGAGGTCACCCACCAACTCCCGCCGCCGTTGTTCCACCCCGGCTAATTCCGCTGCCATTTTGTTAAAACTGACCGACAGGCGATTCAGTTCTGGAATTTCCATCGTGCTCATGCGGGCATCCAACTTCCCTGTGGCGTAGTCTTGGGTAATTTGCTCCATTTGCACTAAGGGTTCGACAATCCGCCGCGACACCCACAGACTCAGCCCTCCCGCCGCACCTCCCCCCACAATCACTGACCAAAACGCCCCCCGACTCCAGGCATAGTCAAACCCTGCGACCAGTTGCGATCGGATAATGCTGAGGTTAAAGCCAATTCCTTCCAGTTGGGCTAGGTGCAGTAAAAACAGCCGTGGGGAATAAAATTTACCCACCAGCACTAGGGTCGTGATCCCTACCACCATCACAATTGTATGGGAGAGAAATAGGCGTGCCCGTAGTCCAAGCTTAACCATAGGGGATTGAATGGGACTATCCCTGAATTGTTATCCACTGACTCTATCCTATGCATGACTCGCCAATGAAGGTGGGGATTTTTGGTGGCACCTTTGATCCGATTCACTGGGGACATTTGACCCTGGCGCAACAGGCGATCGCGCAGTTTGCCCTCGATCAGGTCGTGTGGGTTCCGGCAGGGAGTCCCCCCCACAAAACGGTTAACCCCGCCCAGGGCAGCCGCGTGCGATCGCTCACCCCCTTTGCCGATCGCCTCGCCATGGTGCAACAGGCGATCGCGCCCTATGCCAAGTTTCAGGTGTCGGCGATCGAAGCCACCCCATCCCAGTCCCATAGCCGATCCTATGCCATCCATACCTTTGGGGCATTGCGACAGCACTACGAATCAATCTATGGCACCTGCCAGTGGTATTGGTTGCTGGGTTTAGACAGCTTCCAAAGCTTGCCCCAGTGGTATCGCAGTGCTGAACTGGCGGTGGCCTGCACTTGGTTGGTGGCGCGTCGCAGTCTTGGCTCTGGGGATGGCCATCTGTCCACGTCGAAAGATATCTGTGAGCGAGTGGTCACGGCACTGACGGCTCAACTGGTTGCAACGGCAGTCCTGACGACCCCTGTCATCCACTGGCATCTGTTAGATATGCCACCTGTTTCCATCTCCTCCACAGGCGTGCGGCAGCGTTGTCAATCGGGACAGTCGATTCATGCCTTAGTGCCTGTAACCGTTG
>CAZJZR010000192.1:1814-6770 GCA_964550475.1 uncultured bacterium | reverse complement strand
AAGCTCTGGCTACCCTGGTGGTCAACCGCCTGCGGGGTGTGCTGAATGTGGCTGCCGTCAAGGCTCCTGGCTTTGGCGATCGCCGCAAGGCCATGCTGGAAGACATCGCTGTGCTGACGGGTGGCCAACTGATCACCGAAGATGCAGGTCTGAAGCTGGATGCCGTCAAGTTGGATAGCCTCGGTAAGGCTCGCCGCGTCACCATCACCAAGGAAAACACCACCATCGTTGCTGAAGGTAACGAAGCTGCGGTTAAGGCTCGTTGCGAGCAAATCCGTCGTCAGATGGACGAAACCGATTCCTCCTACGACAAGGAAAAGCTGCAAGAGCGTCTGGCTAAGCTGGCTGGCGGTGTAGCCGTAGTTAAGGTGGGTGCGGCTACCGAAACCGAAATGAAGGATCGCAAGCTGCGTCTGGAAGATGCCATCAACGCCACCAAGGCGGCGGTTGAAGAAGGGATCGTTCCTGGCGGTGGCACCACCCTGGCGCACCTCACCCCCGACCTGGAAACCTGGGCAAACGCTAACCTGACGGGCGAAGAACTGATCGGTGCCCTGATCGTGGCACGGGCGTTGGCGGCTCCCCTGAAGCGGATTGCTGAAAACGCTGGCCAAAACGGTGCTGTGATTGCTGAGCGCGTTAAGGAGAAGCCCTTCAACGTTGGTTACGATGCTGCCAAGGGTGACTATGTTGATATGTTCGAGGCTGGTATCGTTGACCCCGCCAAGGTGACCCGTTCGGCTCTGCAAAACGCGGCTTCTATCGCTGGCATGGTGCTGACCACCGAGTGCATCGTCGTAGACAAGCCCGAACCCAAGGAAGCGGCTCCCGCAGGTGCAGGCGGCGGCATGGGCGGCGACTTCGACTACTAAGTTAGGTAATCGGTGATGGGTCATTGGTAATTGCGAAATTCACCAGTTACCGATGACCCACAACCAAAACCAATCATGATGCAAACGAGCTATATCCTTCGGGGTATAGCTCGTTTTTTTGCTAATCGTCGGCTAATACTTCTCAAGGAACCTTTTTGCCTTGGAGTCATTCTTAAAGAGAACACTGGGCATTCTGAGACAGGTGTATTTAGACTGGGATGGGATAACCGATAACCGTATCATGTTGTCGCGTTTGCGATCGCTGTTACTTTCCCTGTACTGTTTGAGCCAGTCAGACCTCTACTGTCCAGTATCAGACACCAACCTCAATATCACTTTCTCTTTATCACTTTCTCTTTCTGCACTCAGGAGCTACATCCATGCACCTCAAGCCACGCCACGCCAAAACCAACCGTAAACGCAACAGTCAACATCAACGGTTTATGGCCAAGCGATTGATGTCCTTATTTACCCTGATGATCACAGGCTTCACGGTTACCTCCGGGCAATTGGCCTACGGCAACACCTTTTCCCCCGTGCGGACTCCTATTCCAGCCACCGCTACCCAAATTGCTCAAACACCCAACATCATGATGTTGGCTGATTTATTGTTGCAACTGGAGTCGAATATTCTTTGGTCGGGCTTTCAACCGGGGTGGCGCGGTCGGCGCGAAGGCTGGATTCGGGATGTGCGATCGGCCTCTAACCCGAACCGCTTTGCGATTTTGACCGAAGAACTCCAGTCCAACCTGATCGGCTCAGTCTGGAATAACCAATGGAACGGGCGGCGGGTCGGTTGGTTGCGGAATCTGCGCGGGATTCGTTCCTACAACCAAGTCGGCTCACTGTTAACCGAACTGGAAGGTAGTTTGGTGAATTCCGCCTTTGACCCCGCATGGCGCGATCGCCGCACCGTTTGGGTACGCGACATCGGCTCCTTTAGCGATCTGCCCGTCGTGACCAGCAGCACCACTAGCACCGTTACCTCCTCGTCCAGCACCACCGTTTTCCGCAACAGTATTGCCAACCTCAACCGTGCTAAAAACTACGCCCGCCAAGCCGCAGAGGAGCGCAATGGTGGCTTGCGAGTTTATCGGGCAGAGGCGAAAATGCACGGCCCTGTCCGGGAAACGGGTTTAGTGGAAAATCCCGATGGCACCGTTACCTTCCGGTTCTACGGCGGTGCTCCCGCTGCCCCACCCTCCATTGAGAGCGTCGTGACGGTGGAAATTAACGGCTGGCGCACCCGGATTGACTACAACGGCCCAATTCGGTAATGACGCTAGAGTCGCGATCGCAGACCGTAAGAGACTGCGTTAAAAGTTGATTTTTCGTGTGCCTCGCGCCTGAAAAATCAACCTTCCAACTCTCTTTTCAAACAGCCTCACAGGTAAAGCATTCTGGCTATAGTTTCTCAGTGATTTCCTAACTAAACTGTAACTGCCCAAGTACCTATTAAGGACGCGGGGACCGCGCCCCTACAGACCCCACCCAGGATGGTCGTGTAGGGGTGGGGTGCCCCACCCCTTGTGGATCCAACAATCCAACGCTGATCCACCTGGACAGTTACACTGAACTACCAGAATGCTTCGCCCTTCAACTTTTGGAGCTACACACTGACCTATCCTGCATTATTCATGACAATTTACGGAAAAACATCGAAACCCTTAGGGGCGGTGCCCTTCCGCCCAATGTAGGGTTTAGCGGTTTACACCCAGATCTCTTATCTAACCGCGAGATCTACGGGGCAACCACGGGGGATTGCCCCTACGGCTCGGCGTGTAGAATGTCGTGAATCATCCAGGCTATGCCAATTATGCTGATCGGATTACGGCATGATTCCTAAGTACTTTCCACCGCTGACATGATTGGCTCTTGGTACAACGGCACGGTAAAGGTGACTGTGGAACCCAGCCCTTCGCCCATGCTGAAGAAGTTAACGGTGCCGCCCATGGCTTCCACCAAGCGTTGGGAAATCGCCAGCCCCAACCCCGTGCCACCGTAATGACGGGCAAAGCCGCCATCAACTTGACTGAAGGATTGGAACAGCCGATCCTGCTTGTCGAGGGACACGCCAATGCCCGTATCCGCCACCCGAATCTTCACCAGTCCCGGCAGTTCGCGGTTTTCCACCGTCACCCGTCGCCGCACCACCTCTGCACCAATGGTAATGCCGCCCTCGTCGGTGAATTTGATGGCATTCCCCACTAAGTTGAGCAACACTTGCAGCAACCGTTGGTAGTTGCCGTAGATGATCACCTCGTCGCGGGTTTCTGGGGTGACGACTTTGTAGTTGAGTTTTTTCTGTTCCGCCTGGGTGCGGGTAAAGTTTTCCACTGCGGTCAACAGATCATCCAGCTTGACCGGGCTGAGTTCCAGTTGCATTTTACCTGCTTCAATTTTGGCAATGTCCAAAATGTCGTTGATGATGTTGAGCAGGTGCAGGGCGGAACGGTGGGCTTCTTCAATAAATTCCTGTTGTTCTTCTGGATCGTCCACCATGCCTTCCATGATTAGTTTCAGGAAGCCGATGATGCCATTGAGCGGGGTGCGGAGTTCGTGGGAGGTGTTGGCCAAAAATTCACTTTTGAGCCGCGACACTTCTTCGGCCTGTTTGCGGGCTTCTTCTAGTTCGTCGTATTGCCGCATCAGGTTTTCGTTCACCCGTTGCAGTTGTTGGGTGAGGGATTGGCTTTCGGCAAATAGGCTGGCGTGGGCGATCGCCGTCCCCACCTGATCGGCCAATTCTTGGAAAAATTGCCGCTGAATTGGATCCGCTATCCATTGAATGCAGCCGTTGCGGTCAGATTGCAGCAGCAGAATACCATTGGGCTGGTCTTGGTAACAGGTGGCGATCGCCACCTGACACTCTAAGACATCATCGGTAATCCGGGTGCGGGGATAACTCTGATCCTCTCCAGGGCAGGCAATTACAGGCTTCAACGTTTGCAACGCCTCCGTCAGAGCCGGAACAGCCGCAATTTTGAACTCCCGCAATGGATAGGGTTTAAGGTCGGGATGGTGATATTCTGCCGCGACTCGTACCGTTGGCTCTCCTGGTTTGTAAGGGCAAATCATGCATCGCTCCACCTCCAACGCCTTGCCCAAACCATCCACCGTCTGCTTCCAAATGGTCTCCAAATCCAGGGTGCGCCGAATATTCCAGGCAATTTCGGTTAAGAGTTGGGGATAGGCGTTTTCCGTTGGCTGCGGGGTTAGACTGGGTGGGGAATTGAGCAACTGTTGACCCACCACCAATACTGTGGAGGCGGTGCCATCGGGCATCAGAACCGGACTGATCACCAAATCAAACCAGACATAGTGACTGCCAAAGTTGAACAGCCCCCGAAATTTCTCTGGTGTGAGATAATCCAACACACGCCGGACTCGACCCAGGAAGGGCGCGATCGCCACCGGCCCACAGGTCGGCTCAATGGGCGTACCCACAATTTGCTCTGGTTTCAAGCCATAGTGATCTGCATCCTGCCAGTAGAAGGAGAGGTAACGACCCGCACCATCCTGGATGAACACCAATTCCGCCTCGTACCCGAGTGAGAACTGAGGCATGGGAGAAGAAGAAACCATCATGGCACTGTGGGATCCGGGAGAAGCCTTGTCGGGATGTCTTGATTCAATTACAGCACTGATGCAGTCTGAATCAATCGGTATTGAATCAATTGGTATTGAATCCATCTGATTTGACTTGAATCAATTTGGTTTGAATCAATTTGTTCTACAACCGATGCGTTCCGAATTAGTCATTCCACTCGCCGCGTGGCGGAACCGGAGGATTGCGCTGCCACGTCCGGGTTAGTTCGTCATCGCGTCCACTGCCGCCGCGCAACCACCGCCGTAACGCGACCTCAATCACGCGACTGGGATCACTGGTCAAATGCTTCACCTGATCCAACAATTCAGAATCAATGTGAATCGAAACTTCAACCTTAGGGGCTTCTGATGTATCAGCTAAGGTATCAGCCAATTCAGCCACACCGGCTTCGGGGAGAGGAGTTGGTTCTGCGGCTTTGGAGGTTTTGCGAGATGTGCCCCCAGAACGGCCAGTCGTTTTTTTCATAGATTGACT
>CAZJZR010000192.1:0-1714 GCA_964550475.1 uncultured bacterium | reverse complement strand
TAGCCGCCGCCATAGAACCTATGACCGATGTACCTGTTTCTCGGATTCGCAACTTTTCGATCATTGCTCACATTGACCATGGCAAATCTACCCTCGCCGATCGATTGCTGCAAGAGACGGGTACGGTGGAAGCCCGCGCCATGAAGGAGCAGTTTTTAGACAACATGGACTTGGAGCGGGAACGAGGGATCACGATCAAGCTCCAGGCTGCTCGGATGAATTACCAGGGGCAAGATGGGGAACAGTATGTGCTGAACCTGATCGATACCCCCGGTCACGTTGACTTTTCCTATGAAGTGTCGCGATCGCTGCTGGCCTGTGAGGGGGCGTTGTTGGTGGTGGATGCGTCCCAAGGGGTGGAAGCCCAAACCCTCGCCAATGTGTATTTGGCACTGGAAAGCAACCTGGAAATTATTCCGGTGCTGAACAAAATTGACCTGCCGGGGGCAGAACCCGATCGCGTCAAGCGAGAAATTGAGGAAATCATTGGCCTGGATTGCAGTCAGGCGGTGATGGCCTCGGCCAAGGAAGGCATCGGCGTACCGGAGATTCTGGAATCGATTGTCCACTTGGTTCCGGCTCCCCAAGACACGGTGGATCAACCGCTGCGTGCCCTGATTTTTGATAGCTATTACGACAGCTACCGGGGGGTGATCGTCTACTTCCGGGTGATGGATGGCAAGCTGAAGCAGGGCGATCGCGTCCGCCTGATGGCTTCCGGCAAGGAATACGAAATTGACGAGTTGGGCGTGCTGTCCCCCAACCAAGTGCGGGTGACGGAACTCCATGCCGGGGAAGTGGGTTACCTGGCGGCGGCGATCAAAGCGGTAGGCGATGCGCGGGTGGGCGACACGATCACGCTGGTCAACAAACCCGCTAAGGAACCGCTGCCCGGTTACCAAGAAGCCAAACCGATGGTGTTCTGCGGTCTCTTCCCCACCGATGCCGACCAGTTCGCCGATCTGCGGGAAGCCCTAGAAAAACTGCGGTTGAATGATGCGGCGTTGAACTACGAGCCAGAAACCTCCAGTGCCATGGGCTTTGGCTTCCGCTGCGGCTTCCTGGGACTGCTGCACATGGAAATTGTCCAGGAACGGTTGGAACGGGAATACAACCTGGACTTGATCACCACCGCGCCCTCGGTGGTCTACCGCGTCACCACCAACGAGGGCGAAATCCTCTACATCGACAACCCCAGCACCCTGCCCGATCCCCAGTACCGGGAAAAAATTGAGGAACCCTACGTGCAGGTGGACATCATCACCCCAGAACAATACGTGGGGGCGTTGATGGAGTTGAGCCAGAGTCGGCGCGGTCTGTTTAAGGACATGAAATACCTCACCCCAGAACGGACAACGCTGATCTACGAGATTCCCTTGGCGGAGGTGGTGACGGATTTCTTTGACCAGATGAAGTCGCGATCGCGCGGCTATGCCAGCATGGAGTACCAACTGATTGGCTATCGGGAAAATCCGTTGGTGCGACTGGACATCCTGATCAACGGCGATCCCGTCGATCCCCTGGCCACCATTGTCCACCGCGACAAAGCCTATTACGTCGGTAAGGCTCTGGTGGAAAAACTGAAGGAACTGATCCCGCGCCACCAATTCAAGATTCCCCTACAAGCGTCCATCGGTAGTCGGGTGGTGGCCAGCGAACACATCCCCGCCCTCCGCAAGGACGTGCTAGCCAAGTGCTATGGCGGTGACATTTC
>CAZJZR010000191.1:0-6810 GCA_964550475.1 uncultured bacterium | reverse complement strand
CCCTGATCGGCGTTGCTGAATTTAGGGATGAGCTAAGAGTTGGATGAATTGAAACGAAGTTTCAATTCATCCTGCTATTCAGCCACACCCCCTGAGACGGGGCGCATCGCCTTGATTGTGTTCTTCCTATACTTTGTCAGGGAACTGTTTGTAGTACTGGCTTTAGCCAGCCAACTGAAGTTGGAACTACAAAGTAAAATTTGTTGGCTGACACAGTATATTGTCTTGCTTACCTGTTGTCTACCTATGAGTCCGTTGCCACCCACCATCCCCCCGCAGCTTCGCAATGTCTTCTCTCCAGCCCAGCCACACAAGCAGTACAAGCCATACCCTAACCAACACCCTCACCAACAGCACGATTTTAGTGGTCGATGATAATGTCACCAATTTGGAGGTGTTGCATCATGCACTGAGTCAACAGGGCTACAACGTGCGGGTGGAAGTTGATGGGCATCAAGCGATCGCCCAAGTGCGATCGGCTCCACCCGATTTGCTGCTGTTGGATGTGATGCTGCCAACGGTGAACGGGTTTGACATTTGCCAACAACTCAAGGCCGATCCTCAGACCCAAGACATTCCGATCATTTTTATGACGGCTCTGACCAACACCGATGACAAACTGATGGGTCTGAATCTGGGTGCGGTGGACTACATCACCAAACCGTTTCAACAGGAGGAGTTGCTGGCGCGGGTGCGGTTACAACTGCAAATCCGCCATCTCACCAAAACCCTGGAGCTACGCAATCAGCAACTGCAACAAGAAGTGGAGGAACGGCAACAGGCGGAGCGGGCGTTGCAGCAACTGAATCAAGACTTGGAAGCACGGGTGGAAGCACGGACGCAAGATTTGCGCCAAAGCCAAGATTATCTACGGCAATTAACGGAGAACATTGACAATGTGTTTTGGATGACCGATCCAGGCAAACAACAGATCATTTACGTTTCTCCGGCCTACGATCGCATCTGGGGCTATTCCCGCCAAACCTTGTTGCATGACCCGTACCAATGGATTGCGGCGATTCATCCCGATGACCGGGAACGGGTGGTGGCGGCGTTTCCGAAACAGGCACACGGCGACTATAACGAGGAATATCGGATCATCCGATCGGATGGCTCGGTGCGCTGGATTCGCGATCGCGCCTTCCCGATTGTGGATGAGGCGGGGCATCCGTTTCGGATTGCGGGCATTGCCGAAGACATTACCGCCCAACGGCAGATTGAAGAAACACTGCGGTTACAGGAACGGGCGATCGCGGCCAGTAGCAACGGCATTGTGATCACCGATGCCCGCCAACCAGATCAGCCTGTCATCTTTGTGAATCCCGCCTTTGAGCAAATCACTGGTTATGCGGCCTCGGAGGTACTAGGGCGCAATTGCCGCTTCTTGCAAGGCGACGACTCCGATCAACCGGGCATCCAGGACTTGCGAATCGCCCTAGACTCCGGCCAAAGTTGTCGGGTGAACCTGCGTAACTATCGACGGGATGGCAGTTTGTTTTGGAATCAGTTGAGCGTCTCGCCGATCTACGATGACCACGGCACGCTGACCCATTACATTGGCATCCAAACGGATGTGAGTGAACGGATGCAGACGGAAGCCCGACTGAAGGCATCCTTAACCGAGAAGGAAATTTTACTCAAAGAAATCCACCATCGGGTGAAGAATAACCTGTTGGTGGTGTCGAGTTTGTTGGAGTGGCAACGGGATTCGGTTGATGATCCGCAATTTGTCTCGATGATTGCCGAAAGTCAAAGCCGTGTACAGTCCATTGCCCTAGTTCACGAAAAGCTGTATGCCTCCGAAGATCTAGCCCAGATTAATTTAGGGGATTATTTAGATACGCTGATTCATCAATTGACCGTTTCGTTTAACCTCAATCCTGATATTGCTGTATCACTCAACTTAGATCCGATTTTCCTCAATGTGGAAACGGTGACCCCCTGCGGCTTAATTATCAATGAGCTAGTGTCGAATGTGTTTAAGCACGCTTTTCCAGATGGGCGATCGGGGCATTTGTGGATTACCGCCCAGCAAGTTGAGCAACAGGTCATGATTACGATTCAAGATGATGGCGTGGGGTTGCCGGACGGATTTGACATCACGGCAGCGGAGTCGATGGGTTCGCAGTTGGTCTGTCTGCTGACGAAACAATTGGCAGGCAAGATTAGCGTGTGCAGCGATCGCGCCATCGCTCCCGGCACCACCCTCACCCTCACCTTTTCTGAGTTACACTACCAGCAACGTTTCTGAGCTACTGGACTCTGAGCTGCTGAAATCTGAGCTGCTGGACTCTAATCTGCTGGAACTTTTGTGCGACCCATGATTATCCTGCGTCATGCCACCCCATCCGATCGCCCACTGTTAGAACATTGGGATCAACAACCCCATGTGGTAGACTCCGATCCCAATGATGACTGGCATTGGGCGGTGGAACTGGAACACAACCCCGACTGGCGCGAACAATTGATCGCTGAACTGGATGGACGGGCGATCGGGTTTGTGCAAATCATCGATCCCGCCCGTGAGGAGAGCCATTATTGGGGCGATGTCGAGGCGAATTTACGCGCGATCGACATTTGGATTGGCGAGGCGACGGATTTGGGCAAGGGCTATGGCACCCAAATGATGCAACAGGCGATCGCCCGCTGTTTTGCCGACCCCTTGGTAACGGCGATCTTGGTTGACCCATTGATCAGCAACACCCGTGCCCATCGGTTTTATCAACGGTTAGGCTTTGAACGGATGGAAGCCCAACAGTTTGGCGCAGATGATTGCTATGTCTATCGCCTGACTCGATCCAACTGGCAGCGGTAAACACCCACCCCCTCCCCGCAGTTTCCGTTGCCACCCCGCGATCGCTGATTTTCCTGCGCGTGGATTGTTAAGATTCAATGCAAGTTTGCTACAGTGATAGGCTCATCTATCATTGATCGGTTCGGTTACCTTTTATCCCTGTCCCCCGAATCCAGAAACGTTAAATTTCCCCATCACCATGCATCATAATCCAGTTTCTATTCAGGGTTTGTACTATTGCTATCCCGATGGAACCGAAGCTCTGCGCGGCATTGACCTCTCGATTGAAGCTGGGGAACGGGTCGCGTTAGTGGGAGCCAACGGTTCCGGCAAATCTACCTTCTTGCTGCATTTGAATGGGCTGCTTTTACCCCAAACCGGCACAATTACCATTGGCAAGTGGCCAATGACCCCTGAATGGTTAACCGATATCCGCAATTTTGTTGGCGTGGTGTTCCAAAATCCTGATGATCAGTTGTTTATGCCCACGGTGTGGGAGGATGTGGCGTTTGGCCCCATGAATCAGGGGTTGCGGGAGGCGGTATTGCACCAACGGGTGGAACGCGCCATGACGGATGTGGGACTGAACCTCGCTGCCTATGGTCAGCGGTTTGCCAGCAATTTATCCGGTGGGGAAAAGAAGCGGGTGGCGATCGCTGGAGTCTTAGCCATGCAACCACAAATTTTGGTGTTGGATGAACCGTCGGCGCAATTGGATCCGCGATCTCGGCGACAATTAATCCAGTTGCTGGATAGTCTGACGTTGACGCAATTGATCGCCACCCATGATTTGGACTTGGCTTTGGAACTGTGCGATCGCACGGTTGTCCTTAGTCGTGGTCAAATCGTCTGTGATGGCCCAACGGCAGAGATTCTCAGCGATCCAGCCCTGTTGGAACAACACGCCCTAGAGTTGCCCCTCAGCTACAGCCGCCCCTATTGCCAAATGGATGACGGCGGCGAATCTGATTAGATCGGGTGTATCCCCGTTCAAATAGCGTGGTATTAGCGTGATATTAGAAAGCGGGTTTCTGGGTCATCCACATCCAAGCTGTACCCTGTTCAACCACACTCCAGATCTCTGACCCTGTAACGCACATCCCCCCATGTC
Source organism: uncultured bacterium (assembly GCA_964550475.1). GTDB lineage: Bacteria > Cyanobacteriota > Cyanobacteriia > CAIUCS01 > CAIUCS01 > CAIUCS01. Next base: position 2,905 of record CAZJZR010000191.1, on the reverse strand, counting down.
CATGCTGTTGTTTGCCCTGCTGCTGCTCACCGTCTGCCTCTACTGCCTGATTATCTATAGCAACCGCTTTCAACAGTCTGTGGCCGCTGCTCCCCGGTTCACCGTTGATCCAGCCGCCCCACCTCCGGCAGCAGGCTGGCCGCGTGTATCGGTGATTATTCCCGCCTACAACGAAACGGATAATATTCGCGATTGTGTTACGGCTGTGTTGGACAGCACCGACCTGCCCGCCGATCGCCTAGAGGTGTGGGTGGTGGATGACCAATCAACTGATGACACCTGGACAATTTTGCAAGCCGTAGACGCAGAACGCGCTGATCCCCGGTTACATCTGTTGGCGGGACAATCGCGCCCGCAGGGAGAGGTGTGGGTGGGGAAAAATTGGGCGTGTACGCAAGCCGTGGCGGCGGCGACGGGCGAGTATTTGCTGTTTCTTGATGCGGATGTGCGCCTGCGATCGCGGGCGATTGAAGCCGCTCTCACCATTGCCCAGCGGCAACAGTCGGGACTGTTAACCCTGTGGCCAGCCTTAACCTGTGGCTGCTTGGCGGAGTGGGTGATCCAGCCGCTGATCCTGGGGCATTTGGTGGTGGCGTTTAACTTCGCAGCGGTCAATGATCCCACCAGTGACACTGTGTTTGCGGCGGGACCGTTTATGCTATTCCAGCGATCGGCCTACGAGACGGTGGGGGGACACCGGGCGATGGCGAGCCAAGTGGTGGAAGATGTGGAACTGGGGCGACGGGTGAAGCAACTGGGGTTAGGGTTATGCTACGGCTTGGGGCGAGACTTGGCGGCAGTGCGGATGTATCGGTCTTGGGGTGCGCTGTGGGAAGGCTGGACGAAAAACTTTTATTTGGGTGCCCAACGTAACCTGTGGCTGATGCTGTATTTAGCCCTCATCATGGTGTTGGTTTATCCGCTGCCCTGGTTGGCGTGGCTCGGTCTAGGGGTGGCAGCGATCGCCCAACCGTTCACCCCGATCGCCGCCATCCTCACCAGTGTGGGCTTTGTTTTGGGGGTCACCGCGATCGCCCTGCATTACAACCTGCGCCAGACAATTTACCAAGTCGCCGACTGTCCCACCCGTTATTGGTGGCTCAGCAGCATCGGCGGCACCTTGATTGCCGCGATCGCGATCGGTTCCATCATCAAAACGGAAACTGGTTGGGGCTGGACATGGCGGGGGCGACAGTTGGGAAATTTTCAAGGCGTGCGGTGATGGGTAATAGGTGATTAGGTTGGGTGCTTCCCATCATTATCATCCTTGCTGTAGGAGCAATCCCCTCTGTCTACTTAGAACTAGGAAATTCTTTAGAACTAGGACATTCTGTTGTCATGCCACTGATTGACCCGCAGCAAGTCTATACCTACAGCCGTTATTTTGAACTGCGGATTGACCCCATTGATCTATGTGAGTATTTCGGCTACGCGCTCACCTTAGCCGAACTCTTACCCCGGCAGGCAGACTGGTCGCCAATTGATGTCACGGCACTGCAACAACGGTTGAGTAACATGGCAACCCGCTTAATGTCCCGCAATGAGCAGGCCAAACAGGAGATGTTTGTGGCTCCTGTGATTGAATTTGTGGTTGAAGTAGCGGACGCGCTGATCCGGATTGAGTATCCGATTAATGTGTCGGCGCAACTGCAAGGCAATGTGGATTATCTGGTTTCGGTAGATCACTTGGCGCAATTGCTGGTGATTGCAGCGAAGCGGGATGACATTGATTATGGGTTCACGCAATTAATGGCGGAATTGATTGCCTTGGATCAGTGGGAGCGATCGCCCTCCTCGCAGCAACAACCCGTTTTGATTGGAGCTGTGACCACTGGAACCCTGTGGCAATTTGCGCGGCTCGATCGCACGTCCAAACAGATGATTCAGGGGATTAATGGCTGGCGATCGCCAGAAGATTTGGCCACGGTTGTGCAAATTCTGATTGGTGCGCTACGGGCAGCGGCACCACCGTTGTAGCCCTCACCCCATCGCTTTAATGACCACTAGGTTACTGATTGCGTAGCGGACTCTGGAGAACAGCAAGAATGCGCGTGAGGCGATCGGGATGAGACTCTAACCCATTCTGGGGAAAGACCCGTGCGGAGCCGCAACTAGGGTGTTGGGGTTGGCTGGGGAGAAAATCCCCTAGCCAACCAATTAAGGATTTGTGTGAAAATAAAACCCCTGCGATGCGTTACGGCTCAAGCCTAACGCATCCTACTGGATCTTCTTACATGGCTGCACCAGACTTCTTACATGGCCACTCTGGCATGATTACTCGATAAGATAGAAGCGGATGAAGTACAGTAGCACCTCATGAACTCAGCAATTAATTTGCTTACTCGCATCACCCAAACACCGGGTCAGTGTGGTGGTCGTCCCTGTATTAGAGGGATGAGAATTCGTGTTGCCGATATCTTGGAGATGTTAGCTGAGAATGTTAGCGTCACTGAAATCTTAGAGGACTTTCCTGATCTTGAACTAGCGGACATTCAAGCTTGTTTACTCTTTGCCGCCCGCCGGACTGATTTCCCCAGATTAACGGCATGAAAATTTGGATCGATGCTCAACTGCCTCCAACACTAGTTAATTGGCTGTCAGCGACTGAAGCATCTAAAATCTACCTAAACGAAACGGCCATCGCGATGCGTGGAAGGCTTGGTAGAACTCTGGATAAGGCAAAGCTTCTGCACATTTCATCATCAGTTGATAGGCTTGCTTTGATCGGAAGGGGTGGCGGAGCGATCTCACCAATTCTCGGATGACCATCTCATTGCCCCTACCGATTTTGCCCAAGCTCTCGGCTGCGCTCCAACGAGTGGCTTGATCGTCAGTGGTTTCCAACAGCCGTACCAGTGCCCGGATGGCCGTCTCATTGCCCCTACCGATTTTGCCCAAGCTCTCG
>CAZJZR010000190.1:0-6843 GCA_964550475.1 uncultured bacterium | reverse complement strand
CGGGCGCGAGGGCGATCGCCCCCGGTACGCCCAACCGTTGCACATCATCCAGCAGCCCATGGGTGGCGAGGTGAATCAGTTGGGCATCGGCCATTTGTTGCATCACCACCGACTTACGGGCTTGGCTACCGATGATGGCGGAACTGTTGAGCAATTGGGCGATCGCCTGCGCTTCCGTTTCCGCCCCCGCCAAACTGGACAACTGCTCCCAACCGCCGCTGCTCGTCCGCAGTTTTGGCATGGTGGGATTGCCGACAATCACCGCCTTACCCCGCAGGAGGGCACCGGGTTGGCTGGCGGTCACCTGTCGCCGCAATTCCTGGGTCAGTTGCAACACTTGAATCGACGGAGCCGTGACAATCGTGTGCCGTTCCAGCAGCGTTTGGCCGTTGCCATCCTGCAACGCAGCAAAGGGGACGAGGAACAATTCATCTTGGGGGATGAAGATCACCGTTTCCGTCGGCGTTTTGGGCAACAGTTCGGCGATGGGGTCAATTAACAGTTGGTGCAGTTGCCGCAACTGGATTAACTGAGGGGAGGCTGGAGGGGCGATCGCCGCCGCATTAAAGGCAAACTCCGCACTGGCTCGCCCCCGCACGCCCATGATGTCGCGGGTGGAGCGCACCAACTGTTGCAGCGATTGTTCCTTAATCGCCAGTTTAATGGTGTCCGTATCAACTCGGCGGAAACTGACGCTGCCATCGGGTTGCACCACCCAAATCAACACCTGGAAGCTGTTGGTCTGCAATTTGCCAAAACTGCTGTCGGGAATCACGGTGTATTCCACCAGCGTCGCCTTGCGTTGGCGGGCGATCGCCTGAATTTGTGCCAAGTTGGGGGAGGCGATCGGTTGATCCGCCTGCTGCCCCATGACCATTGACGTGCTGTAGTCCATCACCGTGGGATTAGTCTGCATTTGGCGCATAAAATCCTGCATCTGCGCTTGGCTGATCGCCTGCTGAGAGTTCGCCATGGACTCGCGGCACTGACTAACCTGTTGTTGTAGCAGTTGCCGCGCTTGCGCCATGTCAGGATTACCCTGAATTTCTGCCAACTGATCGGCTATGGACTGACAAAGCTGCGGTGACAACATGGCGGCAACCCGATCGGGCACTTGTTCCGGCGCGGGGATGTTGCCCAGATCGCCAAAGGAGGGCATGAACGGTCGGGATTGGCTGCTTGAATCCGCCTCGTCCTTGGGCTTGGTTGCCGTCACAATCCGTTGGGACACCAACTCCGCAAAGGCCCGCGCCCGTCCCTTTTCCGACACCTCCAAAGCTTGATTCACCTTACCCTGTGCCACCAGCACCAATTGCAGCCGCTTGGCCGCTTTGGTTTGGTCTTCCAAATCCAGCCCCATGATCATAGCCGTGCTACCCGTGCGGGTGGCGGCCATGTTGATTTCCCGTCGCCGTGCCCCGTCCAAGTCCTCTAAGGCACGAGCCAACACCTTTTCCGCTTCGGGCAACCGTCCCGCCCGGAACAATGCTTCCCCTAAAATCCCCAACGCCCGTTCCCGCACGTTGGCATCCACATTGCTGTCATTGCCCATGGAGAACTGATCGTTGCTTTCGTCTACGGGGGGCAGTTGTGCCTGTTGGTCGGGGGTGAGGATGGTGTTGGCGTGGGCACGGTTGAAGGCGGCACGTTCTTTGGCCAGGGCGCGTTGGGCGTGTTCCATGGCTTGGGCATAGTCACCCATGCTGAGGTAGACCTTAGCCAGGTTGAGCAGGAAGGTGGCTTCGACCAAATCCGTTTGCTTTTCGGCCATATTTAACTCGGCCAATTGTTTGGGTGACAGTTTGGCAAACCGTGCTTGTGCCGCCGCCCAACTTTGCTGGAAGTGGGCGATCGCCTGCGGATAGTTGCCCTGCTGGAAATGGACTTCCCCGATCGCCCGGAGCGCATAATCCACGCTTAAAAACACATGGGGATCGGTTTCCTGAATCGTTCGCAGTGCCGTTAATGCCGTTTGCAAGGACGTGATCGACTGGGCGTAGTTGGCCAGATGCAGTTGTGCCACCCCCAGCAAACCCCACACCTCCGCCGCCAATTTGGGATGCTGGATGGATGGGTTAGCAGCGATCGCCCGTTGCAAGGTCGCCGCTGCTTGGCCATACTGTTGTCGCATTTGTTCCCCGATCGCTTGGTGCAGCGCGTCCAACGTTTTGCGATCGACTTGGCTCAAGACCCCATATTCCGCCGCCGGATCGATGCCCATTATGCCAGTCGCCAAGATATTGCCCCCCGCGCCCCATTGGCCATAAAGGATCGTCAGGGCGAACTGGGCTTTTTTCATCCCGGCACTGTCCCCAGCAGCACGGTACAGTTTCATGGCTTGTTCATAGTGGCTGATGGCGAGGGCAGATTGTCCGGCTTTCAGGTATTGCTCGGCCTGTTGGATCAGGCGATCGGCTTCCGGTTTTAGGGCTGCGGGTGATTCGGCCTGGGCTGAAGGGATCAGGGAAATTGTCCAGGGAAGGGCACCAAGTGAAGTGGTGATGAGAACGAGTAGCGTGGTGGTCAGGAGGGGATGGATTGGGCGAGAAACAGCCATAGATATCGTTGCTAAACAGCTAAACAATATAGAAGAACAATGGCGCACCCTAATCCGCATCAGATTGCCCTGTGTCAGCCTCGCAGAGAGGAACGCAAACGGCAACCAGGGACGATCATGTTAGCATTCGCCCCGATCGCTTGGGTTGACCTGAATGGGTGAACCAGATGGGTTAATCATTGCCGTGGCGTGATGTTAATCCCTTAACGGCTAACGCTGGTTTGGGCGATCGCTAGGATTAACCGCAAATTCCCGCCCTCCAGGTTTAGACTTGGTTAAGTTATGACGTTAAGTTATGACAAAGTATTCTTAACCTTTTCGAGAACACGACCTATGCCTTGGGCACGAATCCTCAGTGGAATTGTGGCGATCGCGCTGGCTTTGGGGATAGCGACCCTAGGCGGCTGGTACTTTGCCATCCCATTTGGGATTCTGATTTACCTCGGCCAATTGGAGTATTTCCAACTGACACGGGCAACGGGAATGGCTCCGGCGGCTAAAACCACGATGGTCGTCAGCCAAGGGTTGTTGGTGATTTGCAACATCAGCCCAACCATGGCCGATGCGGTGTTTTGCGTGGCAGGCACCCTGATTTGCTTTTATCTGCTGTTTCAGCCCAAATTTGCCACCATTGCCGATATCTCCTCCTCCATTCTCGGCTTGTTTTACGGCGGCTATTTGCCCAGCTATTGGGTGCGACTGCGGTACTTAGAGGGAGCAACATCCAGCAATTTGTTATTTGGTGGTTATTGGCCAGAGGACTGGCTGCACCATTTTGCCCATCCGACGGCGTTTCCCATCGGCTTTACCGCCACCCTGCTGGCCTTTGTCTGCATTTGGGCAGCGGATATTGGAGCCTATTGCATGGGCAAGTTGGTCGGTCGGACACGCCTGTCTGCCATTAGTCCCAAAAAAACGGTGGAAGGGGCGATCTTCGGGGTGACGGGTTGCATGGCAGTGGCGATCGCTGGGGCGTGGTACTTGCAATGGCCGATCGCCCCCATCAGTGGGCTGATCTTGGGTTTACTAATCGGCATCGCCAGCCTGTTGGGTGATTTGACCGAATCAATGATGAAACGCGATGCCGGAGTCAAGGATTCTGGACAATTGATCCCCGGTCACGGTGGCATCCTTGACCGTGCCGATAGCTATGTGTTCACCGCGCCGCTGGTGTATTACTTTGTCACCTTACTGCTGCCCGTGTTGGCACAATTGGAAATTTGAAGAGGGCTGAGATGGATCAACAATCCACGTCCCAATCCCAACCAATGGATCCGCAACTGAATCAGCGATTTCGCGATTACACGACGGTGCTGGATGCATTTGCGGAGACGGTGTGGGTGCGGTGTCCGCAGTGCCAAGGACGGGCGCGATCGCATCGCCTCCCCGCCACCGAGAGTCCCAATGCACTGACGGAATGGGGGCTAACCTGTACCCACTGCGGCTACAGCAAAACCACCAACCGCAGCAGCAAACGCCCACCCTTACCGTGGTGGAACCAACAGGGTTGGTGGGGACAAGTCCGCCGCTACGAAGGCGCAGTTGATCCGGTGTTTGGTTTACCGCTATGGTTGCAAATCCCCTGCTGTGGCCATGTGTTGTGGGCATACAACCTGGAGCATCTGGACTTCCTGGCTCACTACGTCAGCGCAACCCTGCGAGAACGGCAAGGCAACAAAGGCAACCACCACAGCATCGCCGTCCGCCTGCCCCGCTGGATCAAAGCCGCCAACCATCGCGATCCGATCCTCAAGGTAATTGCAGAGATGCGATCGCAGGTGAAATAGGTAATGGGTAATCGGTGATTGCTGTTTACGCCAATTTCATCGTTGTTTTTAATTCTGACAATTCAGCATCCAGTTCTAAATCCCTAAAGTCGAGTGCGACATCATCAATGCCGTAGGATGCCAGCAAAGCATTGACCCGATCAATGCCATCCACCTTGCCACTATTACTTAAAATTCCAACTAACCGTTGCATCCCAGCGGCAAGACCAACAATCTTCAAGAAAGGTGCAGCGGCACCTAAGGCAACGCCAAGCGGTGGAAACGCTAACGAGATAGCCATAACCCCACCTGTAATCACAGCCGTCGTTACAGCGGCTCCAGTACAGTTTACTAAGGTACTGGCAAGTGCCTCCTCCACAGATTTTTCGCCACGTTGCACGGCTAAAAAGTTATCTAATCCACTGAAAGCAAACTCGATCCCAAACGCGATGCCGCCAGCCATTGCCGCTTGACTGGCAACGATCCTAGACCCATCTTGAAAATTAATTTTTGCCTTTGCCTGAGCGATCGCCTGTTGCTCACTTTTCGTCACATTCTGAGATCCCCGTGCCCGATTGAGTGTGGGATTTTCCCAATCGCCATTCTTGGGACTATTTGAACCACCATTGGCATGAGATTTAGTATGACTCCACTCGTGAGTCCGTTTATATGTATCAATCGCTTTTTCGTCATAACGGGTCGTTCGTGGCATCTTTTCATACATCTGCTGCGCCTCTTGCCAAGAACGGGTTTCGCCCGGTCTTAACCCAGCCGATTTAATCCGATATTGCAGACTTTTGGGAAGATTCTCAAAGGGAATTGGTTGTGGTACGGGGGGGTGAGCTAAGACGGTAGACGACGTTATGCCTAGCCCCGCAGTATGGGAGTTTTCCGGGATAGTTTCAACTTGAATAGTTGCAGGATGAGTCTCATGAATGGTTAAAATTGCTAACACCATTTCATAGAACCATGCCAATTGTTGCGTGCCAGATTGCTGGGCATAAATCTTGACCTGTTGGCATGAGACGGGGTTGAGATAGTTGAAGAAGTTCTCGATGTATTTTGTAGTGATTTCTTTGTCTGGAACACCATCACGCTTCTCTACAATAATTTCAATCACGTTGAACTTAAGAATTGCCTTAGCGGTGACTTCTAATTTTTGTAAAACGTAATTAAGACAATGATTGACAGCTTCACTATCGCCCTGTCGTGCCAGGTCGATCAGGTTTGGAACGGTAGATTGAACCATCGGAATCAGCCTGTCGTTTAAAACTTCTCTTATTCTTCCCAACAGGCTAGGGGAGATCACACAGGAATCCCAAGAAAACCGCAACGCCCAACGCATCTTACACTGTGGATTTTATTTATTCACAGCCCCACTCATCACTCACCCGCTCACCCACTCACTCATCACTCCCCACTCCCCACCCATGCCCCAACTCCGCGCCCTAATTTTTGATGTCGATGGCACCTTAGCCGATACAGAACGGGATGTGCATCGGGTGGCGTTTAACCAAGCCTTTGCGGCGGCGGGATTGGATTGGCAGTGGTCGGTGGAACGCTATGGCGAGTTGATCGAAACCGCTGGCGGCAAGGAACGGATTCGCCGTTATGTTGAGGAATCCTGTCCCCAGTTTGATCCGGGGGAATCGTTGACCAGTTTTGCGGCCAATTTGCACGCGGCAAAGAATCAATATTATGCAGCGGTGTTGCAGTCGGGCGTGGTGCCGTTGCGTCCGGGGGTGCGGCGGTTGTTGCTGGAGGCACGGGCGGCAGGACTGCAATTGGCGATCTCCACCACCAGTGCCTTACCCAACACCCTAGCGGTGTTGAAAACATTGGTGGGGGAGGATAGCCCCGACTGGTTTGCGGCGATCGCGGCAGGTGACATGGTAGCCGCCAAAAAACCCGCCCCCGACATTTATCTATACGCCTTAGACAAGTTGGGTTTACCCGCTTCCGACTGCCTCGTGGTGGAAGATTCCCGCCAGGGGTTACGGGCGGCGGTGGCGGCAGGTCTGCCCACCATCATCACCGTCAGCAGCTACACCCACGCCCAAGACTTCAGCGAAGCCGTAGCCGTGCTGAACCATTTGGGCGAACCCGATCAACCCTGTACCCTGCTGGCTGGGCAACCAGAGGTGGTGGCCGCTAGCCCATCACCCACCTGCGTTGACGTGGCGTGGTTGCAGCAGTTACATGGCCTTGTCCATCCGAGTTAACCCCCTACATGGCCATCCTGTGTGCCGTCTGTAGGGGCACGGTGCCCGCGTCCTTAATCGGTACCTGGGCGATTGCGATGTTCCGGTCAATTGTCGTGAATCATACAGGTTCGCCGCCTGAGCCAAGTCGAAGGTGCCTGAACACAATCGCAGGTGCCTGAGCGTAGTCGAAGGCAGTCGAAGGCAGTCGAAGGCAACCGAAGGCAGTTCCCCATGATCAAATCGCCTTGAGCAAACACCCTTCCTTAATCACGGTACGCTTAAGGGGATAAAACTGGACACACCCAATGATCATGTT
>CAZJZR010000189.1:0-6877 GCA_964550475.1 uncultured bacterium | reverse complement strand
ACAGCACTCTCAAACTAGCATGTTGGGACATCTAATTTTCTTGCGCTTACCCTGGAAGGGAATGCACTTCCATATATTTCTCTCCATTTCTGATTTGCCGACCAATTGTAACCTGAATTCTCGTAATTCAGAGCTTCTAGTGCAATGTTGTAGCAACGCAATGCCTTGTGTTCAAATACTCCTTTCCTCCAAACGTATTGACCACTTCCTGGCGCAAACCAATAACTTTGCTGTTGATTTTGCTCCTTCAAATAACAGAAAAAGTCTCTTGTCATCCAATCGTAGTATGTAAACGACTTATCTTTATGCTCCCATGTTTTTAGGAAGTTATGAGCCAATGTATCAATTAGCAACCCTCCCATCGGCACATTCCAAGTATCCTTCCAACTTCTAGCCATACGACATAGACGCTTTAAGTTGAAATTGCATTGTTGATTAGTCATCCTAATTGCTTCAATCTCAGGTTTGGGATTAGTCGTTTTCCATTTCCCACCATCATTTGTATCAGGATATGTAAAACTTCCATCTTTGTTCAGAAAACAAGGTACTAATTCAAAACAAATTCCATCTGTAAAATCAATCTTCACAACTTGCCCATCACCTTTCATGGAAGATCGATAAGTTTTTTCGATGGAATTTTTTACCGCTTGAAGAAGTGCTGACTGCCCATTTCCTTGATAGTTATCATATCTCTTATACACATCATAAGGCAGTTGAAACAACATATCTATGTCGCTTATGTGGATATCCGTATCCCTCCCATAGGAACCAACGTATAAACTATTTGACGTATCAGAGTCCCAGTTCCAAAAATCCTTATTTAATTGTTTTGTAATTCTCTTGTATCGATACGAAATGTTTGACACAACTGTCGAATCGATAACGATATTAGAACAAAATTTGCTGAACTTATCAGATGTACTCATTTTCTGTGTTTAGCTTTAATCATTGAGGAAAATCAATATGTAGCGTCGGAGAATACTCCGTGAACGCTATATATTGATGTTGTCCGAGATTATAGCTTGCAGGTTAAGCATATGTGTACTACTGAGGTGTAGAGATAACCGAATATCTGCGGCAACAGCAAGGCAGACAATAGCTCAGGACTACTCAGGGCGATAACTGAAGCCATATAACTAGTGATTAGAGAGAATCTAATCTACCCAATCGCCTCATAGGGTGATTAGGTAGATTAGATTCTCTCTAATTCCTGGATTTGGGGTGATTAGGTGGAAATACGTCAGCCCAACTCCCCCATAGGCTGATTAGGTGGACACGCTCCACCGTTTAAGCCATTACTTCGCCTCTCCCTCAGCCTCTCCCAACACCAGCAACACTAATTAAGGCGGGTCAACTGCGATCGCATTTGTGCCCATTCCCGAAACGTCGCGGCCTTTTGCCGATCCAATGCTGACAGGTTACTGAGATAACTGGGCGTAGCCCCATCCCTATCACGGTAGTCAACAACCGGGTTTCTAGTGATTAACCGCAGGCCAAAAACTCAGTTCTTCTTAGCCATCCCAACCGTGCGTTTAGGGCGGGGTTATATCTGTTGATATAGAGCGGTATAGCACGCGATAGAGCCAAGTTATACCCCTCTATACCTGGCATTGCCGCAACGCAAAGCTGATGATCACAGCAGTGGAGGAATTCAATCTGCTGTTTCTAGGAATCACGTTGACTATGCTGCAAGGCTGGCTTCAGATTGCATTGACCGTGCTGATCATCCTCGGTATCACCCCCATTTTGGGTGGGTACATGGCGCGGATTTTTTTAGGACAACCGACCCGACTGGATCGGTTCCTTGATCCTGTAGAACACCGACTCTATCAACTGAGTGGGATGCCGAACCAACCGGATATGACCGGAGGGCAATACATTCGAGCGGTGCTGATCAGCAATGCCGTCATGGGTATTTTTGTGTTCATGCTGTTGATGGCTCAAGGCGTGTTACCCCTGAACCCAACGGGATTAGGTTCGCCCACCTGGGACACCGCACTGCACACGGCCATTTCGTTTATTACCAATACCAATCAACAACATTATTCTGGCGAAACCACCTTGAGCGATTTCAGCCAAGTGGCCGCGTTGGGATTTTTGTTTTTCACCTCGGCAGCGACCGGAATTGCCGTGGCGATCGCCTTCATCCGAGGCTTAACAGGCCGACCGTTGGGCAACTTCTACGTTGACTTGATCCGCTCGATCACGCGCATTCTATTGCCGATTAGTCTGGTGGGTGCAGTGGGATTAATCGCCGCTGGGGTGCCAGAAACGCTATCCGGGCCAGTGGTGGTGCCGACGCTGGAAAATCCGACCCTGCAACAGGCGATCGCCCTCGGTCCGGTTGCCCATTTTGAAATCATCAAACAACTGGGTGAAAACGGGGGTGGCTTTTTTGCGATCAATTCCGCCCATCCGTTTGAAAACCCCAATGGCTTCACCAACCTGCTACAAATCGTAGCGATGATGGCGATCCCCACGGCCTTGATTTACACCTACGGCAGCTTTGCCAACAACCGCAGGCAAGCCTGGTTACTGTATGGCATGGTGCTGGCGATTTATCTGGTGTTTCTTGGCGTTGTGGCGATCGCGGAATACCAAGGCAATCCAGCGGTGAATGCCCTGTTGGGCAACCCACAACCCAATTTGGAAGGCAAAGAAGTCCGGTTTGGCTGGGCACAATCGGCCCTGTTTGCCGTTAGCACCACGGGCACCATGTGCGGCGCGGTCAACAGTATGCACGATTCCTTCATGCCCCTCAGTGGTGCGGTGTTGCTGGCCAACCTATTTCTCCAAATCATTTGGGGTGGTCAGGGCACAGGTACAGCCTATCTGTTTGCTTACTTAATTTTGGCCGTGTTTGTCACCGGGCTAATGGTGGGGCGCACCCCAGAATTTTTGGGACGCAAGATTGAAAAACGGGAAGTGGTGCTGACCAGCTTGCTGATTTTGCTGGTGCATCCCATTTTTATCTTGATTCCGGGGGCGATCGCCCTGGCCTTTCCCGATCAACTGGCAGGCATCAGCAATCCCGGCTTCCATGGCCTGTCGCAGGTGATGTATGAATATGCGTCCGCCGCTGCCAATAATGGCTCTGGATTTGAAGGACTGGCTGACAGCCAACCCGCTGCTACAGGACTGTGGTGGAATTTGAGCACCTCCGTCAGTCTCTTGGCAGGCCGTTACATTCCGATCATTGCCCTCGTGTTGCTGGCGGATGGGATGTCGCGTAAACCCGTTGTCCCCCTGACATCGGGTACCCTCCGCACCGATACCGGACTATTTACAGGCGTGACTGCCGGAGTGATTTTGATTATGGGCGCGTTAACCTTTTTCCCGGTGCTGGCTCTGGGTCAGATTGCCGAAGCCTTTCAGCTTGCGGGAGGAGTGTAACGGATGAAGCGTCATACTAAGCGTCGGGGCGATCGCAAACACACGCCCAAAGTCAAACTGGCAGGGCTGTACAAACGCGCCGTTCAGGATGCCTTTCGCAAATTAGATCCGCGCATTGCCGTCCGCAATCCCGTCATGTTTCTGGTCTGGGTCGGCACCATTGTCACCGCCTGTGTCACCGTTGATCCCAACCTGTTTGGCACCGTTGCCGCTGATCCAACCCAACAGCGATGGCTGAATGGCTGGATTACCCTGATTTTGTTTTTCACGGTGCTGTTTGCCAACTTTGCCGAAGCTGTGGCCGAAGGCCGGGGTAAAGCCCAAGCCGACTCGCTCCGTGCCACGCGATCGGACACAATGGCCTGCAAGGTCATGCCCGATGGTTCGACCCAATCGGTTCCCTCCACGGCATTGCGACGCGGGGATCAGGTGAAGGTGAGGATGGGGGAGGTGATCCCAGCGGATGGGGACGTGGTGGCTGGGATTGCTTCGGTGGATGAATCGGCGATTACCGGGGAATCGGCTCCGGTGCTGAAACAACCGGGAACTGACATCGCCAGTTCTGTCACCGGGGGAACGCGGGTGATTTCTGACGAACTGTTGATTCGGATTACTGCCGATCCGGGACAGGGCTTCATCGATCGCATGATTGCCTTGGTCGAAGGGGCAGAACGCCGCAAAACCCCCAACGAAATTGCCCTAACGGTACTCCTGACCGTCCTCACCCAAGTGTTTTTGATTGTGGTGGCCACCCTGCCGCCCCTAGCCAATTACGTCCACACCCCCACCACCATCGCCATCCTGATCTCACTGCTCGTCGCTTTAATCCCCACTACCATTGGCGGCTTGTTGAGCGCGATCGGCATTGCGGGGATGGATCGAGTGGCTCAGTTTAACGTCATCGCAACCTCTGGCCGAGCGGTAGAAGCCTGCGGTGACGTAAATACGCTGGTACTGGACAAAACGGGCACCATTACCCTGGGCAATCGCCTTGCCGATGAGTTTATTCCCGTCAACGGCCATTCCCTCGACCGTCTGGCCACCGTTGCTCTAGCTTCCAGCCTGTTTGATCAAACCCCAGAGGGGCGATCGATTGTGCAATTGGCGGAAAAATTGGGTGCCCAACTTGATTTTTCACCCACAACCGCTGAGGGGATTGAATTTTCTGCCCGTACCCGCATGAGCGGCATTGATTTGGCCGATGGCAAACAGATTCGCAAAGGAGCCGTGGACGCGATTAAAGGCTTTGTGCGATCGCGGGGTGGCAGTCTGACTCCAGAGTTGGATGCGGCCTATGAACGGGTGTCGAAATTGGGCGGCACACCGCTAGCCGTTTGTCAGGATAGCGAAATGTACGGGGTGATCTACCTCAAAGATATTGTCAAACCGGGGATCAAAGAACGGTTCGACCAACTGCGGCGCATGGGAGTCCGCACGATCATGCTGACGGGTGACAACCGGATTACCGCTTCGGTAATAGCCCAAGAAGCTGGGGTGGATGATTTTATCGCCGAGGCGACACCGGAGGACAAAATTGATGTGATTCGCCAAGAACAAGCCCAGGGCAAGCTGGTTGCCATGACCGGAGACGGCACCAACGATGCCCCAGCCCTCGCCCAAGCGAATGTGGGCTTGGCAATGAATTCTGGCACTCAGGCGGCTAAAGAAGCGGCCAATATGGTGGATTTGGATTCTGATCCCACCAAGTTGATTGATTTGGTGACCATTGGCAAACAGTTGTTAATCACCCGTGGTGCCCTGACCACGTTTTCCATCGCCAACGACATCGCCAAGTATTTCGCCATCATTCCCACCATCTTTTCCGCCGCTGGCATTGGTGCCCTCAACATCATGGGTCTGAAAAGTCCCCAATCCGCAATTTTGGCGGCGTTGATTTACAACGCTTTGATTATCCCGGCACTCATTCCCCTCGCCCTCACTGGCGTACAGTTTCGCCCCCTGACCGCCGATCAACTGTTGCGCCGCAATATTCTGATCTACGGTTTAGGCGGTGTGCTGGCACCCTTCATCGCCATCAAGGTAATTGATGTCATGTTGCCGTTGGCGTAGCTGAACTCAGAAACCGGGTTTCTGGCCATCAATTTGCGGTCAACGCTTGCACTTTTCATTGAGAAACCCGGTTTCTCAGCCCCAACTCAGATCTAGCATTTCCAGCAATTTGATCATGAACCGATCGCACGTCCTCCCGTCTCGACCCTATCGTCGCTCTCGCTATGCAGTGCCGCGCAACCTGTTGCTACTGCTACTGCTAGTGTTTAATCTAATTTGCGCTCCCGCTGTCCAAGCCGCGACGGGCAATGTCCTGTCTCGCCCGCAAGCCTATGCCCTGGGTATTTTGGGCTTGGTGACAGTGGCTCTTTCGACTTATCTGTTTGTCGTGATGTTTCAACCGGAGCGGTTCTAATGACTATCATCCGTGAAACCATCAAAGCAGTCCGAGTCACCCTAGTTCTATGGGGACTGGTAGCGGTGCTATATCCGCTGCTGATTCTGGTCATCGGGCAAGTCGCATTTCCCTATCAGGCAAACGGCAGTTTGTTAACTAACGCTCAGGGGCAGGTGATTGGCTCGGCGTTGATCGGCCAACCGTTTAGTGGCGATCGCTATTTCCACAGTCGCCCCAGCACCACCAACTACAGCACCGCCAATCCCCAAACGGACACCGCTGGCATTTTGAAAACGGGTGTGTCGGGTGCCAGTAATTTAGCTCCCAGCAATCCAGCCTTGTTGGAACGCATCAAAGGCAAGCCGAATCCAGATCCGCAGCAGGCGATCGCAGGCTCATTTCCGACCCTGCAACAAGCGGGCATCCAACCAACAGCGGATTTACTTTATACCTCCGGCTCTAGCCTCGATCCCCACATCACCATTGCCAGTGCCACCGCCCAACGCGATCGCATTGCCAAAACACGCGGACTCCAGCCCAATCAGCTTGAAATCCTGATTCACCAAAATACCGAAGGGCGATTTCTCGGCATCTTCGGAGAACCGGGGGTAAATGTATTGAAACTGAATTTAGCCCTTGATCAGTTACAACCGTAACCTCGATCATTCACGCCATTCTGCACCCCAAGCCGTAGGGTCAATCCCCCCGCTCGTAACGCCTATGATGATCGCGCAAGGTGTAGGGTGCGTTAGGCAACGCCGTAACGCACCATCACACTCGCGAGGCACAACCAGACACGGTGCGTTACGCTTCGCTTTTCTTGGATGCCGTAGGCTATACAGCACCCTACGATACTGCCCCTACGGGTTTTGGGATTTTTTCGGTAAATTGTCGTGAATAATGCAGGCTAACTCCCTAACTCCCTAACTCCCTAACTCCTTAACACCCTAACTCCCTAACTCCTTAACTCCTTAACACCCTAACTCCCTAACTCCCTGGCTTCGACTTCGCCCAGCCAACAGATCCCCCACCTCCCCTTCCCCATGTCCGTCTCCTCTAATCCAGCCCTCCTCCTCC
>CAZJZR010000188.1:0-6914 GCA_964550475.1 uncultured bacterium | reverse complement strand
GCAGCGGGGGTAGAAATTCCGGTGTATTTGGCCATCAGCCACCTCACCCTGAACGATGTGGTGATCAATTGCCTGGTGGTGACGGATTTGACGGCACAAAAACGTCATGAAACCACCTTGGCATCAGAACGACTCGCCCGGTTGATTCTGGAACAGGCCGGAGAAGCCATTTTAGTCTGTAACCACACGGGCACCATCATCCACGCCAGCCAAGTGGCCTCGCAGCTTTGGGGCAAAAATCTGATCGCGCAACCGTTTGATCAATTGTCCATTTATCTTGCCCCCATGCCCTTGCCCGTCGCTGTGCCGTTAACCGAACAGGCCAACGAACCGCCCCAACCCAAGGTCGGGTTTCAGATTGCCACGGTCTTAAACGGAGCTAGTGTGCAGGGCGTGGAAGTGGAAGTGACCACTGAACAGGGTCAGGTGTTGAATTTGATGTTAAATGCCCGTCCGTTGGCGGATATGGATAATCATTTTCGGGGGGCTGTGGTGATTTTGACGGACATCACCCAGCGTAAACAGGTGGAACTGGCGTTGCGGCAAAGCCAACTGCAACTGCAACAACAGTTGGCGGAAATTGAGACGATTTACCAATGTGCGCCGATTGGCCTGAATGTGATGGATACAGAGTTGCGGTTTATCCGGATTAATCAACGCTTGGCGGATATGAATGGGTTGTCGATTGAAGCCCACTTGGGTCGGACGATTCGGGATGTGTTGCCGGATTTGGCCGATGCGGCGGAAGCGTTACTCCGGCCAATTTTGGCGACTGGGGAGCCGCTGTTAAATGTGGAAATTACTGGGGAAACTCCTGCCAGTCCTGGGATCCAACGGACTTGGTTGGAAAGTTTTTTGCCGATCAAAAATGGCGATCGCGTGATTGGGATTAATACCGTCTGTGAGGAGATTACCGAACGCAAACGGTTGGAAGCGGAACGCCAACGGGCAGAAGCGGACCTGCGACAGGCGAAGGAGGAACTGGAAATTCGGGTTGCCGAACGCACGGCAGAATTGCGCCGGATTAATCGGGAAGTTCGCCAGCGGGAAGCGATTCTCCGCAGTTTTTTCAACAGTGGCGGCACGATGATGGCGATTTTGGAACTGGATGGCAACAGGATCCGGTATGTTTCCAGCAATTCCGCGATCGCCGAGTTTTTGGGCAGTACGCCAGAAAACCTAGAGGATCAGTTGGTCAGCCATTTTGATACCGCTCCCGATCAGCCGAATTTGTTATTGCAGCATTGCCGCGAAGCCCAGATCCGGCAAGCCCCCATGTTGTTTGAATACTGCCATCACGAGGCAGCCGATCGCGAGCAGTCCTGTTGGTTAGCCGTTAGCATTTGCCCCATTGCCGTCACCTCCAGCGGCCATCCCCAATTTGCCTTCATTGCCCAAGATATCAGCGATCGCAAACGCGCCGAACACAACATTGCCGCCTCGCTACGGGAAAAAGAAGTCCTGCTGAAGGAAATTCATCACCGGGTCAAAAACAACCTGGCGATCGTCAGCGGCTTGTTGCAAATGCAGGCTCGTCGTACCACCGATCCCGATGCCCATACGATGCTGCGGGATAGCCAAAACCGGATTGCCTCCATTGCCCTAGTCCATGAAAAGCTTTACCACTCTGCCGATTTGGCCAATATCGACATTGCCCAATACATCAGAGATTTAACCATTTATCTCTTTGATTCCTACAACGTCAGTTCCACCCAAATTCGACTGAATGTGCAGGTAGACCCGGTTGCCTTAGATATTGAAACGATCGTGCCCTATGGATTAGTGATTAACGAATTGGTATCCAATGCCTTAAAACACGCTTTTCCGGGCGATCGCACAGGCGAAATCAATGTTCGCTTCAGCCAATCTGAATCATCTCAAGACCCACAGCACACGATATTAACCCTGGTTGTTCGTGATAACGGAGTCGGTTTCCCGCCAGAGTTTGACCTGCAACAAACCCGTACCTTAGGACTGAATCTAGTCCAAGGGTTGGTGCGACAAATCGGTGCAAGCTTTGAGATTAAACATCAGCAAGGTACGGAATTCAAAATTGTTCTGCATAAGCCATCGGGCTGATCCTGATTCAATCTCACCGAGGGAACCGAGTTATGTTGTCAAATCAACCGTTAAATCAACCGTTAAATAAATCATTAAATAGTGATGCTACGGGTCACCAGGACATGCGTACTAAGCCAACAAGTAAGCCTGTGCGTTTGTTAGTGGTGGAGGATGAATATATTCTGGCGACCAACTTACAGGAGTGTTTGGAGTCGTTGGGTTATACGGTGGTGGCCGTGGTAAACAATGCGGCAATGGCGATCGCCAAAGCAGCGGAACTGCAACCGGACTTAGTGCTAATGGATATTCGGTTGCAAGGCGAAATGGATGGCATCCAAGCCGCTACCGAAATTTGGCACCACTACGAAATCCCGATCATTTACGTCACCGGCCATTCTGACAAAAGTACGGTTGAACGGGCGACCCTAGCCTTTCCCTTTGGTTACATTCTCAAACCCGTTAAAGAGAAAGAATTGTACGTGGCGATTCAAACTGCCCTGAATCGCTACGAACGCGAGCAATTCTTAAGCATGGTGTTACGCGGCATGGGGGATGGCGTGGTAGTCACCGATATGCACTTACAAATTAAATACCTGAATGGTGCAGCCGAGAAACTGTCGGGTTGGTCACTGAAGGAGGCGTTGAATCGGCCTATTACCGAAGTGGTGTATTTAATTGATGAACTGACCCAACAACCGATTATTCATCCTGCCGTCATTGCCATGGAGTCGAATCAGTGTGTGTATGTGAATCATCACACCCTGTTGGTGACAAAAAATCAGACGCAGATTCCGATCGCCGACAGTGCAGCACCGCTCAGAGATCAGCAGGGCACTATGGTTGGTGTGGTGTTGGTGTTTCGCGACGATACCCAACAACGGCTGATTGCAGCCCATGAATATGCCCTGTTACGCGCCCAACAAATGGAATTGCAATTACAAGAATTGCAACGGTTAAATCATCTTAAAGACGATTTTTTGGCTACTACGTCTCACGAATTGCGAACCCCGTTATCCAATATCAAACTGGCGGTTTGTATGTTAGAAACGGTGTTAAATCAACAGAGTTTGTTAAAGGAAGATGAGTCGTCTAAAGCTCCAATGTTGATCCATTATTTGGGCGTTTTACGGGAGCAATGTGACCAAGAACTGAAGCTGATTAATGATTTGTTGGATATGCGATCGCTAGAGGCCAATGCCTACCCCTTAGATCCCCAATCCCTGCATTTGCAAGACTGGTTACCCCACATTGCCGATAGCTTCCAAGACCGCGCCGACACCCAACAACAAACTCTGGTGGTGGAGGTGGCACCAGACCTGCCAGAAATGGTCACCGATTTGTTTGGCTTAACTCGGATTGTGTCGGAACTACTCAACAATGCCTGTAAGTACACGCCGCCACAAGAGCGAATTGAGATGCTGGCGCGGTTGGGCGATCGCGGCGACACCCCCCATGTGGTGATTCTGATTCGCAATTCTGGCACGGAAATTCCCGCCGACCAACTGGCTCGCATTTTTGATCCGTTTTACCGCATTCCCTCCAATGACCCCTGGAAACATGGCGGCACCGGATTGGGACTGGCGTTGGTTAAGCGACTGGTTCACTACATGCAGGGGGCGATCGAGGCCACTAGTCAAGACGGTTGGACGACCTTCAGCCTAGAACTCCCCCTGGCATTAGACCTGGAGAAGTCCGATCCCGACCCGCTGTAGGGCTGGTGATCACAGTGTTGGCACCACCAAGGGACTTGCGGCAAAATCATTTCCCAGTGATTGATTTCCCTGATCCTCAATGATTTTGTGTTTGAACCGATAACCTTGTACGGGCGAAGCATTCCGGTAGTTAAGTTAGGGAATGACCGAAAAATCATGGCCGGAATGCTTCGCCCCTACGTTGGGCAACCCAAATTTAATTAGAACCAGCGATTCCCCATCATCGGTGTAAGGGGACAGGTTGTTCTGGGTGGTTCCCAGCGGTTGGGGCTACAGCAAACCCCGGTAGCGGATGAACAGCAAAATCACGGCCCAAGACCCCAAGGCAACTTTCAACGCGACGAGGATATTCAGAATCGGCAAAATGCCGCCGCTAATCAGTTCGCCCATGTCACCATGGGGCAGTTCAAATCCGGATAGGGTGACGACTGAGAGGAGGATAAACACCAAAACCGACACCTTTTCCCAGCGTGCCGCCTGCCAACGTTGGTAAACGCTCTGCATCCACTCTGGGGAGGAGGTCATGGCAATCAGGCCGATCGCGGTTCCTCCCGCTACCCCAGCAGCAAACCCACCACCGGGGGTCAGGTGACCGCGAATCGCCAACTCAATGCCGACGATCGCCGCGATCGTGGCTCCCAACCGCGCCAAAATGATCGATGACTGATCGGGGAATTGGTAAATCCGTGCCGAGGGGTGTTCATTGGCGAGTAAAAACTGACAGCCCATAATGGCGATGGTGAAGACAATCACCTCAAAAATGGTGTCGTACAACCGATTGCGTAAGATAATCGCCGACACCGCATTGGGTACGCCTGCGTCGTCCGACACGGCTTGGACAATGGAAAACGGCACGCTGCCCATGGGATTGCCCACAAACAGCAGTTTGATCGAGAAGATAATCCCAGCCGCTAGATAAATCCATTTCATAAAGCACGTCTCATATGCAATTAATGTTAAATCCTGACTGAGTGAGAGGTGGCCTGGGCTATGGGTCAGCAGGTGTGAGGTTAGCCCCCAGATGTGCCCCCAAGTCAGAGCTATTTGGTTGAGTTCCGCGAGTTGTAGGGGCAGGTTTAGCCGATAAATCATCGGTCAAAACCGTTGTGTTAACAACAAAACCTGCCCCTACAGAGATCTATGGCTATGGCTGTCGATAACAGGATGCTCAGCCACCGCTAGCGGTTATGCCTGTGTCTCCGTGGGGGGAGTGGTTGCTGGTGGCGAGGGGTTAGGGCGATCGGCATCGCTATCAGTATCACTATCGCTGTTCAGTTTGGCGGCCAATTCGGCAGCGTCAATGTAGCTTAGCTGGTTGGTGGGGTTGGTCAGTTCTGCTTGCATGATCTGGTACAGGCGGGGCAGTCGGGTAATGGTGTGATAGGTGGGTTGCGCTGGGTCGGTGGGTAATGCCGGATCACCCATGGGAGTACAGGTGGCATGGATATCCTGGGCGGCGAGGGCGTGTTGTAGGGTTTCGCGATCGCCAAAGGGCACCACGTCCACCCGCATGTGCCGTTTGCCAAAAATCTCCCGCAGTTCCCGCAGCACCCCCGCAAACGCTGTCGGTTCGGTTGGGGCAGGGTCGCGATCGGCACCAGACGGCACCTGCTCCGACTGCAACACCCCCAACCGCACCGCCACCGCATACAGCATCATCGCCAACAATGTCCCGACAAGGGCTTCGGTCAAGGCCACATCTGCCGCACCCAACACCGTGTACAGCAATGCCGCCACCGCCCCCAAAATGCCGCGAATCACTAAGGCATGGTAGGGGTTGACCTGCACGATCAACATCACCGCTACCACGGGCAGCAGTGCCGTAATCACGTAAATGTAACTATCCGTCGTCATGTCCATGGGGGTCAGGCTTGGGGTGATTCTGGGGTTGAGGGCGGGGTGTGGGGTAATTTGTGGCTGGGATCACTGGTGGCGCAGTAGGCCAGCACATAGCCCAGCATGGTATTCCACAGGGCGAGGGACAGGATGGACAGCAACAACAACGGCCATTCCTTGGGGCGTTGCAGCAGTAACCCAACGAGGATGCTGATGGAGCCAAGGGTATCGGACACCGAGAGGTTGTGCAGTTTGAACAACAGCGATCGCTGGGTCGGTAGCACTGCCGTTCCCCAAAACCAAAAGATTAGACCCAAGCCAATGCAGGCATAACTTAGTCCAGTGAGCATCGTTGGTTACTCCTTCACAACATCGTTGAGCCGTTTGATGATGTGGGCTAACAGCATTAACCCAGCATTGCCGACACTGAGGACAATCACCCCGACCACGGCCATCATCCAGTCATCTCGCAGCACCGAAATAAACAAAATCATCACGGCAGCTTTGGTGGAGACGCTGGTAAACGCCAACATGGTCTGCCAAATGTCGTCGTCTTTCCACGCCTCATAGAGGGGGATCAGTAAGGCGATGATCATGAGGATGGGGATGAGGTGCATGGGGGTGGGGGAGTGGATGGTGGATGGTGGATGGTGGATAGTGGGTGGTGAGTGATGAGTGGTGAGTGGTGAGTGGTTCGGTAGCTGAGCGAAGTCGAAGCTAGGGTGAGTGGGTAGTCGTTGTTTACTGCCGAAGGCTTAGCTAGAGGGAGTGGGTGAGTGGGTGAGTGGGTGAGTGGATGGTTCGGTAGCTGAGCGAAGTCGAAGCTAGGGTGGGTAGGTGGGGAGGTAGTCGTTGTTTACTGCCGAAGGCTTAGCTAGAGGGAGTGTCGGCGGACTTGGTTCAGGTAGTCGCGGTTTCAACCGCCAGGTCTATTGCTTGAGCTAACTGGGTTGGGGAACCCAACCCCTACAAGTCCATGATTGGTTGGGTTTGTAGGGGCGCGGTTTCCGCGTCCTGGGTTCGAGCCTCTGAATGATTTCAACGCCAGACATTGTTCAACTACCAGACCTCTGTCAATCCCCCCCTGTGAGTTTTGGGGGGCGGCGTTTGACGTGGTGGATTTCGTAGTAGCCGTGGTGGTTGTCGTCGTCGTGGTAGCTGATGACGATGGTTTTGGGGGTGAAGGTGATTAGAAAAATGTCGAGGAAGATCAGACCGGGCGATCGCCGGGTGGGGATTTCTTCCATCACGACGGTTTCGTAGTTGTGGGGACGGAAAATCAGTTGAATCGCTTCGGCGTAGGCT
>CAZJZR010000187.1:0-6966 GCA_964550475.1 uncultured bacterium | reverse complement strand
TTGCCAGACCCAACCCTAAAACGCTTATTAAAACAGGAGGGGATCGCCGTCCTGAAAAGTGTTTTAACTGCATTGGCATTACCGTTAGCGGTGTGGGATCAGCAAGGCAATCGCCTCTGGGGGGAGGCGGCAGGGGAGGGTAATGGCATCGAAACCGAAGGGTTGCGAACTATTGCCGCCTCCCCCAACAGCCCTATCCATGCAGGGGAAACGGTGATTGGTTGGGTGACGTGGACGGGGGCAGACAGTGATGTAGCTTGGCAACAAGTCGCCGCGATCGCCCAACTGATCAGCTATTGGAGCAAGGGCAAGCTGGAGGAGAAATATTTAGCCAACGAAGCCCTGGAAACCTATCGGGAACTGAATTTGCTCTATAGCATTGCCGATAAGTTATCCATGTGTTTGGAACTGAAGGCCGTCGCCAAATTGGTGCTGGATGAAGCCGTGCGCTTGATCCCAGCCACCAATGCCTCCCTGATGTTGATGGAAGAAGGCACGGATAACCTGTACATCATCAGTGCCTGTGGACCGGAATACAGCCCCAAAATGCCCCTACGTCCGGGGGTGGGGTTGGCGGGTAAAGTCGCGCTGACGGGACGGGCGATCGTGATTAACGATGTTTACTCGGAACCAGGGGACTTCATTCCGGGGCCTAATCCCATCGCCTCCTTAATCTGCGTACCGCTGAAGACGCGGGAACGGGTGATTGGCGTGATTAACCTCAGCAATCAAAATCCGGTGGAATACACCGCCAGGGATCTCAAACTGCTGAATGCGTTGGCGGCACAGGCGGCTCCGGCAATTTACCAACTGCGGCACAACGAGGAGAAATATCGCAAGATTTTTGAAAACGCCATGGATGGGATTTATCAATCCACCATGGGCGGACAATACCTCAGTGCTAACCCTGCGCTGGCGCGGATTTATGGCTATGCGTCGGTGGAGCAATTGTTGACCGAGTTGACGGATATTGGGCAGCAGTTGTATGTCCAACCGAAACGACGGGCGGAATTTTTGGCCTATATGCGAGCCTATGACGAAATTCAGGACTTTGAATCGGAGGTGTATCGCCGCGATGGTAGCGTGGTTTGGATTTCCGAAAATGTCCAGTCCGTGCGCGATCGCGACGGCAATTTTCTCTACTTCCAAGGTGCGGTCAAGGACATCACCGCCCAGCGACGACTGGAGGAAGAACTGCGACGGCAGCGGCAACAGGCAGAATATTTATTGCTAAACATCTTGCCCCAGCCGATCGCCGAACGGCTGAAAACCCAGGAACAAAAGGGCACCGACCAAACCATTGCCGATAACTTTGCCGAGGCCACGGTCTTATTTGCCGATTTGGTTGGGTTCACCAGCATCGCCGCCAACACCTCACCGATTGATTTGGTGAACCTGCTGAATCAAATCTTTTCCACCTTCGATCGCCTCGCCGATCGCTACAAGTTAGAAAAAATTAAAACCATTGGTGATGCCTACATGGTGGTCGGGGGTTTACCCGTGCCACGCCCCGACCACACCGACGCGATCGCCAATTTGGCCTTGGAAATGCAAGCCGCGATCGCCCAATTTACCACCCCTGCCGGAATCCCCTTCCAGATGCGAATCGGCATCCACACGGGACCGGTGACCGCAGGGGTAATTGGGA
This sequence comes from uncultured bacterium, assembly GCA_964550475.1. Classification (GTDB taxonomy): domain Bacteria; phylum Cyanobacteriota; class Cyanobacteriia; order CAIUCS01; family CAIUCS01; genus CAIUCS01. The sequence goes on along the minus strand of CAZJZR010000187.1, from coordinate 5,318 downwards.
TCAAAAAATTCATTTATGACCTCTGGGGTGATACGGTCAATTTAGCCAGCCGGATGGAATCCCAAGGTTTACCAGGGCGGGTTCAGGTCACGGAGTCAATCTATGAAAAATTGCGCGATCGCTACGAGTTTGAAAAACGTGGCCAAATTGACGTGAAAGGGCGTGGTAACATCACCACCTACTGGTTGACGGGAAAACGCCCCCAAGCCATGGATCGCAACAATGGACGAGATGGTGAAGAACGAGATGAGGCAATAGATGCGCGAGATGCTGAACGAGATGGTGAAATAGATGGACAGTTAGGTAGTAACAGGGCTATAAAGGCAAAGATTGATCCCGATAGCGAGTTAGGGATTGACCTCAATCCAATCAACAGCAGCGAGGATCATTTACACCTGATCGATCTCAATCCCAATTGATCGCCCGCCCTATCTCTTGCTCCAGTGCAGGCGAATCACCTCCCCCATCTGCATCTGGATTTGGAGCATTAACCCGGATGAAATTACGCCAGAAAACCCTGTTCATCATCGGCCTGACCCTATTTTTGCTGACGGGTGCCTTGTATGCCATTTGTGCAGCAATTTTGTTAACCAACCTCAAACGTGCGGAAACCCAGGATATCCAACAGGCGGTGCGGGGCGTGCTGAGTGTGGTGGCACAGACAGAGGAGGAGTTTGGCAATCGCTTTGCCGACTGGTCATCCTGGGATTACTCCTATGCCTTTGTGCAAAACCGCAATCAGGAGTTTATTCAGACCAATCTCAACCCCGAATCGCTGATTAATATTGGGGTGAATGTGTTGGTGTATGTTCACACCTCTGGGCGGATTATTTTTGCTAGCGGCGTTGATTCCAACACAAATAAGCTGATCCCGGTTCCAAAGGAACTGCTGGCTAAGGTGCAAAGCGGCGATCGCCTACTGCTGCGCCATCACCCTGCCGCTAGTCACTCCCCTGTCCAGAACATTTCTGGCCTGCTGCTGCTCCCAGAGGGGGCGATGTTAATCACCGCCCGTCCCATCCTCAACAGCAAAGGCGAAGGCCCCGTGCGGGGGACGTTGATTTTTGGGCGGTATTTGAATGATGCCAAGATCCAAGCTTTATCGCGCTTGACTCGGTTGGATCTGACCATTTCACCGCTGAACGCGCCTAACCATAATCCCAACTTGCCGCCCAACTGGCGATCGCTGGTCACTAAACTACGATCCTCCCGGTCTGCCCACTCCACCGAAGCAGCGGCGCAACTGTCCACCGACCGGATTGTGGTGCAACCGTTGAGTCGAACGGCGATCGCGGGGTATGCCCTGCTGCAAGACATTTACGGCAAGCCCGCCCTGTTGCTGCGGGTGGAAACCCAACGGGAAATTTATCAACAGGGACTCCTCAGCTTGGTCTATCTCGGTGGTTCGCTGGGGGCGATGGGCTTGGCGGTGATGGGGGTGAATATTCTCCTGATGGAGCGGTTTGTTCTCTCGCGGTTATCTAAATTGATCACCTCGGTCGAGCAGATTGGCCGCAGCGGTGACCTGAAGCAACGGGTGGAGTTAGAAGACAAGGATGAACTGTTTAATTTGGCCAGTGCGATCAACCAAATGCTGGTGGCCTTGGATCACACCCAGGATGCCCAACAAACGTCCCAACAACGGTTACATCGCCAAACCCAAACCCTGCTGGAATTGGCCAAAAGTGACATCATCAACGGCGTAAACTTCCAACTGGCGGTACAGCAAATCACCGAACTGTCTGCCCACACCCTCAACACAGAATGGGTGAGTGTCTGGCTGTACGAGGATCCCGGCAAACGGTTAACCTGCGCCGATCGCTTCTCCCGCTCCACCAATCAGCATTCCAACAATGAGGAAATACTGTTTAGTGAATACCCGGTGTATTTTCAGGCATTGGAACTGGAACGGGTGATTGTGGTGCATGACGTGATGCACGATCCCCGCATGGTGGAACTGTGCCACCCCTATATGAGCAGTTTGGGGATTGGAGCCACTCTGGAAGCCCCGATCCGGGTGGGGGGCGAGATGATCGGCATCATTTGCTACGAACACCAAGGCGGTTGCCGGGAGTGGATGGCCGATGAACAGACCTTTGCCGCGTCCATTGCTGACTTGGTGGGATCGGCCTTAGAAGCGCAGGAACGGCAGCGGGCGGAGGCAAAGTTGCAACAAACCACCGCTTATTTGGAAGCGATTATTGATAACTTGGCGGATGGGTTGCTGGTGGTTGATCCGGGCGATCGCGTCAACTACATCAATCCCGCCCTCGCTCGATTATTCAAACTGCGGATGGGACAGGCGTTAGGCAAACCGTGTGACCAAGTATTTGGCGCGGCAATGGTGGATTTGGTCAGGCGTACCCATGCCTCGCCCCGTGCCGTCTTCACAGCGGAAATTCCCCTCCCCGGTGACCGGATTGGCCAAGCCGTGGCCACTGCTATTTCCGATGCCCCCGTCGATCGCGCCACCAGTCAACGCACTGTCACCGAAGACGGCAGCATTCCGCCGGAACCGTTCTCTGGCAGTTTAACCGGACAGTCGCCAGTCAGCCGCCACCTGCGCCCGACCGACAAACCAGCGATCGCCCTCGGTTGCGTGATTCTGATCCGCGATATTACCTCGGAGAAGGAATTGGATCAGATGAAAACCGATTTTGTCTCCAACGTCTCCCACGAACTCCGCACGCCGCTTACGTCGATTCTCGGTTTTGCCAAGATGATTGAAAAACGGTTGACGGAAACGTTGATCCCGCAAATCACCAGCGACACGCCCAAGGTGCAACGGGCGGTGCAACAGGTGCAGGGCAATCTTGGCATTATTGTGGCGGAAAGCCAACGGCTCACCAGTCTGATCAATGACCTGTTGGACATTGCCAAGATGGAGGCGGGAGCGACGGAATGGCGGATGGAGGCGATCGCCATCACCGATGTGCTGGAACAGGCGATCGCCGCCACCTCCACTCTGTTGGAGCAGAAAAAATTGGAGTTAGTTCGCGAGTTTGAACCCCAGTTGCCCGCGATCGTCGGCGATCAACACCGACTGGTGCAGGTGGTGGTGAATTTGTTGTCCAACGCGATTAAATTCACCGACCAGGGGCACATTTGTTGTCGCGCCCGTCTGGGCGATGGGGAAATCGTCGTCAGTGTGATCGACTCCGGCAGCGGCATTGCCAAAGCCGATCAGGATAAGGTGTTTGAAAAGTTCAAACAAGTGGGCGACACCCTGACAGAAAAACCCCACGGCACCGGACTGGGGTTGCCGATTTGTCGTCAAATCATTGAAGCCCACAACGGTCGGATCTGGGTGGAGAGCGAGTTGGGTAAGGGCAGCACGTTTTCCTTTACGGTGAATCTTCTAGCGAACCAAACCCATGGATAGACGTAAATTTTTGACCTACGCGCTGACATCGGGCGCGATCGTCTGGGTGGGGCAGCAGATCCCGGATGATTTCGCGGGGAACCTGTTCCAGCAATTGGTTACCCCTTGGACTGGGCAACCCGCCCATGCCACCGCCTTACTGTTCCCCCAAAGTGTGGCCTCCGGCGACCCCACGCCCCACGGGATTACGCTGTGGACGCGCGTGGTGCCTCCTGTGGCAGGGACGGTGCAGGTGGCGTTTGAGGTCAGTCTAGATCGTGAATTTAGCGCGATCGCCCTCCGGGGGGTTGGTTTTACCGATCAAGCGAAGGATTACACGGTCAAGGTGAATCTGGATGCCCCCGAACAGTTGCGATCGGCGACGATCTATTACTATCGCTTCATTTACAACGGCACATCCAGTCGAACTGGACGGTTCAAAACGCTGCCTGCCCCTAACGCTACGGTTGATCGCGTCCGCTTTGCCTGCATCAACTGTCAGGACTACACCCACGGGTATTACACGGCCTATCGGTTTTTGGCGGCAGAAGCGTTGGATTGTGTGGTCTTCCTGGGCGATTACATTTACGAAACCTTGCGGGATCATCGGTTTCAGAAGGATCGCCGCTGGCTGGAACTGCCCAGTGGACAGGCGATCGCCAGCAGCTTGGCCGACTATCGCCACCTCTACCAAACCTACAACAGTGATCCCGATCTGCAACGCCTGCGGGAAAATTTCGCCTTCATCACCATTTGGGATGACCACGAGTTTGCCAATGATGCCTTTGGCAGTAATGCTCCGGATCAAGCACGGTTTTATCGCCCCGATTTACGGTTGGCAGCGAGTCAAGCTTGGGCTGAATACACACCCACACGGGTGACGTTCCAACCGACACCGGATCCCTTAGCGGCTCTGAAAATTTACCGCGCCTTCCAGTTTGGCAATTTGTTGGAATTGCTGATGACGGATGAACGCAGCTACCGGGATGCCCCCCCCTGCGATGACCTGCAAACCCAAAAGCGATATTCACATCGGCAGCGATCGGCGGTGGCGGATTGTCGCGATCGCACCAACCCTAACCGGACAATGTTGGGGCAACCGCAACGGCAATGGTTAGTGGATCGGCTCACCCAGTCATCGCGGATCTGGAAGGTGTGGGGCAATGAGGTGATGACGATGCAGTTGAAGGTGAACAAAACCTTTGCCCAATTGCTCGGTAAACCATCGACGGATTTGTTTGTGACGCTGGATCAGTGGGATGGATTTCCCATCGAACGGGAACTGCTGATGCAGACGGTGCGCGATCGCGGCGTGAAAAATTTCGTCACCATCACGGGTGACCTGCACAGCTTTTTGGCGGGCTATCAAGTGGTGGACTTTGAGGATGCCAATGCCCCACCCGTGGGCGTGGAATTTGTGGTTGGCTCAACGACCTCTGCCAATTTCGCTGAGCAACCCGGTTTACCCAACATCAGCCTGATCACCCAAGTCCTCCGCACCAGCAATCCCCATTTGCAGTATTTCAACTCCGCCACCCACGGCTACAACATCATTGAAGCCACCCCCGCATGGCTCACTTGCACGATGAAAGCCGTCAGCACGATCACCGAACCCAATGGCGGCGAATTAACGACGCTGAAGGTGTTCAAGGTGCCACGGGATCAGGTGGTGCTTGAGGAGATTATGGTTTAGGCAAGTAATTAGGCAAGTAATAAAGTGCGAGGATGTAGGCGATCGCGCTACAAAAGGGCAAAAACCGCCCGTCGGCATCCCGTTGTTGATAGCTGTCTGTGAGGCGTTCTAGTTCGTCTGGGGTGAGGTCTTCAATGTCTTGCAAGGCGGCAGCGATCGCAGTTCGTCGCATTGCTTGTAGTTTGCCGATATTTAACTGCAAGCGGTCGATGGTGGTTTGGGCGGCTATCCGTTTATTGGGTTCATCAGTGGGGGCAATCTCCC
>CAZJZR010000186.1:0-6972 GCA_964550475.1 uncultured bacterium | reverse complement strand
AACTTTGCCCGTCACCAACCGCTGTTTTGGGACGATCGCGTGCGTCCGCGTGTGCGTCATATTACTCCAGATCAACGCTCATCGCTGGGGCATACCCCCTGCATTATCCTCACCGACGAAACCATTGATCTGGCCGAATATTGCCATCATCCCGATGCCTCCTGGCTGATCCTGCTCCCCCAGCACCCCGGTTACCCTGCCTTTGCCGATCCGGTGCAGATTTTGGCCATGGTCAACCCCGATGCCAACATCAGCGACGGCGACAATCCCTTCCCATCCTCCCACCTCAGCCTCGACACCTATTTTTTAGCGGAACATTGCGATGGCTCCGGCACCATGCAGTTGATTCACAACCTGCGCCCCCAGCATGTGTTGTTTGTCCATACCCCACCCCCCTACGTGGCCGATCTGACCTCCCTGGATGAGTTGAGTAACCGTTACCAACTGCACGCCCCAGCGGCGGGAATGTTAGTGGAATTGCCCGTAGGGGAAACGTTTTTACAACCCGCTGCCCCAGAAGCCCGTTATGAAGGCGAGTTGACCGAAAATGAACTGGGGGTAACCATTTCCTTGCCCGAAACCATCGTGGCCGATCCCCGGTGGGCGGCGTTTTCCGATACGGGACTAGTGAATGTGCGCTGGCAGGGGGATGAATTGGTGATGCGCGGACTAAGCCAGCGGGAATTACTCAGCCAAGGCCGCGATCGCCCCACCACCCCAGATACAGAGTGCTGCCTCAACTGCATCCACTACCGGGGGCAGCATTGCTGGAATCAATCATCCCCGCTCTATGGGTTCAAAGTAACCCCAGATGGATTTTGTCCCGCCTTTATGCCAACACGACCAGATTTTTTTGATACATTGAAATCATAGAGTTTCCGTATAAACCTAGACGGCAAAGCTCTAATGTGTCGATTAACTTGGTAACACCTTGAGTAACAATTTTGTAAAACTTTCTGTATTAATCGAAATATCAGTGAAATCGCCGTCTTTTTCAATCCTGAGCGGCTGATTGTTCAACGATCACTGAAGTGATCCGAGTGGATCTGATATTCTAGTCTATAAATCCGGCTGATCTGGACTGAACTTTGAGCTGAACTTTTGACTGAACAATTGGGTTACCCCCATTGGCCGTAGGGTAGCCTGTGCTGACCTACTGATCTGATACCAGTGTTCTCATACCAAGTAACCGTTGTGCTTTGATAGGTTCTGTTTTAACAGGTTCTGTTTTGACAGGTTCTGTTTTGACAGGTGTATCTAATTGTTCTGAAACTTGTTGTAATTCAGGTGAAATTCAGTAGAAATTCAGTAGAAAATCAGTTTTGGATAGGAATGGGGTGCTAGATAGAGCGTTTGAACCAAGGTTGTATCCCCCCATGGGAAAAGTGTTGCGAGCCATGCTTACTTCTCCGCCAGCGGGGAGTGAGTGGTTGGGATCAGATACGGGGTTCCCTGTGAAATCTCGGATGGAAGAATTGGGGATTGCATCACCGACTCAATTGCTCAGGTTGGACAGATTGGGCGGCTAGTTTCAGATGTTGATGTTGCATATTGCGATAGTTCGCGATTTCCACACCCGCCAACACGGATTGGGGCAAGGCCGATGTGGGTGTAGTGCTGTGTGGCTACGACCAGCCTATCAACCATTGATACGGAGCATGTCCACTGACTGTTTTGGACAAGCATCAAATCGGATCAATGCAAAATCAGTAGATTCACAACCAATTACAAAAACTTTTAAAAAATCAGTTACAAAAGCAATTAATTGTATCTGCATGGGTTCGGGTGCTTTGTTCAATTCACGGTTGAGGGAAAATTCCGCTGGGGTTTTCGCCTTAGGGCGTAACGCTCGGCCATACCCCCACACCAGCAATCAACACACCAGCGATCAGTTGTGAGCGTCACTCGGCTGATTTAACGCTGATTGTGAAACGCTGATTATGAAGGGATGTACTGGGGTATGGCCATTGATTGAGCGATCGCCGCCGTGTGATCAGAACGAAGCTGACTGAATGTAATCGGGGTTGTTCTATCCAACGAAAGCCAACAGGCCGAATCTGGATCATCAGGGGAGAATGCGGAATGAAGGTGAATCTGGTTAACGAGTCAATTCGTGCTGCGCGTCATCAGATCCGAGATGGAGACAGTCGTGATGGTAGTGACCTCTCCCATCCTGACCTCTCCCATCCAGCCACATCAACCGATGGGCAAGTCAGTTTAATTGGTACGCCATCCGTGCTGCCGCCTGGCGTGATGGCAGAGAGTCAAATCCGGCTCACTCCAGGATCGGTGCATCCATCTGCAATTACACCTGCAATGACTCCTACGACTTTGCATCCCGAAGCGGTGATGGAATCAATGGTGAGTGCTTGCCAATCCACTATCGACTATGAAATTATTACGCTACAAACCTTGATTCAGCAATTGGCAGAGCAGTTGACGGTTTCACCGTCCTGTCCTGAAGCATCGCGTTTACAATTGCCATCGTCATCTTATCAATCACCCTCGCAATCGCCTTCTCCATGGTTGCAACAGGCGATCGCAACTTTGCAAACGAGCGTGCAACATCTGGAAATCCTCCGCCACTCCTTGCCTGTTTTAGATCAGCCGGTTCAACGGCCAACCCAAGATACCTCGGAAGATACGGTTCCTCACCTGACCCCAGTCCATCCCGGCCACCAGGGCTGGCAGCAGCACAGTGCGGAGTTAGTCGCTGCGCCGATCGCCCATACGACTACACCTGTGACGAGTCTAGCGGCGAATCAGGGGATGGCGACCGAACCAACATCTCCCGCCTACCATCGGACGGAAACGGCATTGCGGCAGACGGAAGAACGGTTTCGCCGTTTGGTGGAAAGTACCCATGTGATTCCCTGGGAAGCCGATCTCGACACACACCAATATGCCTACATCGGCCCCCAAATCGTGAATTTGTTGGGCTATCCGCTGGATTATTACTACAACACGCCCAATGCCTGGATGCAAAACATCCACCCTGCCGATCGCCAGTGGACGCTGGATCAATGGCAGCGACGGGTGCTGGAGTATGACAATTACGAGTTGGAATACCGGATGGTGGCAGTGGACGGGCGGATTGTCTGGATGCGCCACATCGTCCATGTGGAACGGCCAGAAACCGGCGCAGGTAAACTGTGGGGTTTTTTCCTGGATATCACCTTGGCCAAACGGTTGGAGGAAATTCACGAACGCAATGCGACGGAAATTCGGGCATTGAATGCGGAACTGGAGCAGCGGGTATCAGAACGGACGGCGGCTCTGACCAAGATCAACCAAGAATTGGCCAACGAAATCTTGGAGCGGCAACAAACGGAAGCGGCTCTCCGCCATAGTGAAGCTCGATTTCGAGCGATTTTCCAACAGGCAGCGGTGGGGATTGTTCGCACGTCGTTGGATGGTCACTTTCTGCAAGTGAACCAGCGGTTTTGTGAAATTGTCGGTTATTCGGAAGCGGAATTGACGCGCCAAACGTCGGAAACCATCACCCACAGAGCCGATTGGCAAGAGCATTACCACAACGTCCAAAAGTTGCTATCTGGAGACATACCCACGTTTTCCTTAGAAAAGCGTTACATCCGCAAGGATGGGCAGGTGCGTTGGGTCAACCTCAGTATGTCGCTGATGCGCGATCGCCGAGGCAATCCGGACTATTTCATTTGCATTGTGGAAGACATCCAGGAGCGGAAGCAAGCCGAGGATCAGTTACTCTACAACGCTTTTTACGATTCCTTGAGTGGGTTACCGAACCGCGCCTTATTTATGGATCGGCTTAACCAAACCATTACCCACACCCATCGCCACCCCGACGCACAATTTGCCCTGTTGTTTATTGACTTGGATCGGTTCAAGGTGGTGAACGATAGCCTGGGGCATTTGGCGGGCGATCGCCTCTTAGTCCAGGTGGCTCAACGGTTACGCGCCTGTATTCAAGAGGGCGACACGGCGGCGCGTTTGGGTGGGGATGAGTTTGCCATCTTGGTACAAGATGTGCAAACGCTTGATGATGCCACGGCTTTGGCGGATCAAATTCGGGAACAACTCAGCCATCCGTTTGTCCTGCATGACCAGGAATTTTTTGTTAATGCCAGTATTGGTATTGTCCTCAGTACGGGTAAACCCTATAAGCAAATGGAAGATTTGCTGCGGGATGCGGATATTGCCATGTATCAGGCGAAGCATCGCGGTGGAGCCTGTTATCAGGTCTATGATGGCAATATGCATTCGCGGCACTTTAATCGCCTGCAACTGGAAACGGATCTGCGACGGGCGATCGACCGGGGTGAGTTGCGGTTGGTCTATCAACCAATTGTTTCGCTCCGAACGAACCGTATTGCCAGCTTTGAGGCGTTAATTCGGTGGCAACACCCCGAACGGGGGTTATTGTCGCCGAATCTGTTTTTGCCGATGGCGGATGAGACGGGGATTATTTTGAACATTGGCGATTGGGTGCTGCGACAGGCGTGCGAACGGTTACAGCAATGGCGATCGCAGGGGCTAGTCCCAACCGATGTGGCGATGAATGTGAATCTGGCGGGGCGGCAGTTTGGTCAACCCGGTTTAGTGGAGCAGATTCGTACCATTTTGGCGGAAACGCAACTGCCACCCGCCAATTTGCACTTAGAAATTACCGAAGACATCATCATGGAGCATGGTGAGTCGGTCGCCGATCGCCTGTATCAGTTGCAGGCGTTGGGGGTACATTTGTCGATTGACGATTTTGGCACTGGGTATTCGTCCCTCAGCCGGTTGTCCAGTTTCCCCATCAATACGTTGAAAATTGACCGCTCCTTCATTGCCCAAATGGAGGGTCGGGTGGCGAATAAGGCGATTGTCAACAGCATTCTCAATTTGGCCAACAGTATGGATATGACTGTGGTGGCGGAAGGGGTGGAATCGATGGAGCAGTTGGTGAAGTTGCGATCGCTCGGTTGCCATTATGTCCAAGGCTATTTGTTCTCTCGCCCCTTAAGTGAACCGGAAGCCATTGTGTTTATCCAGCAACAAGGCAGTGCGTTAACTCGACTGACGCAGCATTCCGGTGCCCTGTAGGCGATGGTCTGATCGTAGGGATGAAAACCCCGGTTTCTGGTTCTACAGGATGGTGGTGGTTAACGGTTCTTGCGATCGATTTAAACTACAGCGATAGATCTCTGTAGGGGCGGGCGGGTTTTGTTGTCAAATTAACCATCGTAGCCAGAGTTTCTCGGCTAAACCCGCCAGGGCAAGGTAAGGGATGTGCAAATAAATAAAATACCCGGCGTAGGATGCGTTACGGCTGAAGCCTAACGCATCGTGTTTAATCTATGGGTACTTTATTTTCACGCTCCTCCCTAAGCCCGCAAATATCCCACTGATTCACTATTACTGACTACCTTCTCCCCCGCCCTAGCCCTACAGCTAAAGTTAGAGAGCTTGATTCTAAACCGTTTCAAGCTTTCTTTTCTCTATTGTAAGAATCACTTGTGAATTATTCAGGTTAACCACTCACCCGCTGCCAACCCTGAATCACCGATCGCAACGATGGCGGCAGTTGCTCCAGTTCCAAATCAATATATTGCACTGTGCTGTCTGGCGTTTGCAGCGTGGTGGTGGGGTAGTCAGCCAAGGCGGCGGCGGTGAGATAGCGTAGCCCGTGCAGATTCCGCATTGGGTTGGCTTGCAGGATGGTTTGGAATTGCCGCAGTTGTTCCGGGCTGAGTTGCTTCACTACCACGGGACGGGAACGGATGTTGGGGGCGATCGTCTGTTGTTCCACGCTGCCATTGGCTTTGATGGTGGTGGTGGTCACTTGTCCCGTTAAACTACCGGAGAGGGTGATCCGGAACAGGTCACCGTTTTCCATCGGAAATACACCGGAATTTTCTGGCACAAATGAGAGGTTGAGGCGATCGCCCCGCTCCTGAGCTGCTGTATTGTGGGCAATCTGGGAACCATCGTGGTTCAGGTGATACACCCAACTGCGAGAACCATTGGTGAGAATTGCCTGCCAACCGTTCATGGCAATTTGGGGACAAACGGTCTCTGGGCCATACACCCCCAAGCAACCGTCCCAGGTGGCCGTTTTCGCTTCCGCAATCTGTAACTGTCCCATCGGCACCCGCAGTTCTCGCGCAGCTACTTGCAGTAACCGTTGGGCGACTGGAGCCGGTAAGCCGCTGGTGTTGCCGGGAGCAGTAGAGGGTTCCTCTAGGCGCACCACCCGACCTTGGCGATCGCTGCGGTAGACCCAGTTTTGTTGGCCATTGGTCACTTCCACCCGCCAACCGTCCACCATCGCCATCGTGCAGGCTTCTCCGGCTGCGGGTAACCCCAAGCACCCATCCGGCCAGGTTTGGCGGCTAAAGCCAACCACCCACAACCGCCGCCGATTGCCACCCAATCGCTGCGCCAAATCCTTTAATACGGCTTTGCTGACGGATTCGGGTAACTTGTGCCGTTTAGCCAGGATGATTGGAGCACTGGCGGTCGTGGGGGATTGTGCCGTTTGGAACCGTTGGGCACGGCTGGCAGACTCTAGAGCGATCGCGGGATGGGGCACCATGCCTTGGCTGGACAACACGGCGATCGCCATGGTTAAACCCATTGCCTGACCGAACTGATGCAGACGGATGAATGCACTGTGAATGGATGATTTGCGAGACATAGGACAGTAAAGAGACCTTCAAACCATAGTGGACATTGTTCTGGATGAGACTGGGGACTGGATCAGGTGTGTTGGGATTGGGATCTGCATGATGCGATCGCGTCCCACTCCTCAGCCTCATTCCTACTGTCTACCTTAGCGACAGATCGCAGGGTGAACCGATGCCGTTACTGAATTTGCTACACCGTCACTGCCATTGATTCGGTCTCAACTGTGCTCACTCCCGCAACCAGAGTGTTGGGAAAGCCGTTTAGCCTGCATGATTCAGGACAAGTTATCGGGTGTCTCGAAAATCTTGGCTTGCGTCGGTT
>CAZJZR010000185.1:0-6974 GCA_964550475.1 uncultured bacterium | reverse complement strand
ACATTGCTCTACCAGATCTTGAACCAAACTGGATATTTCAATGTACTCAAGGCGTATCACATTATTAAATATGACCAATTGCTGCATCATTGGATTCAGCAAACTGAATCCAACGTACTAGATGAGTTGCAGCAACAGTTTGATCAATTGGGGATTAGAGATCGCCGCTTTGATGCGGTCAAAGTCTCGCCTCAGTTGCCAGAAGAATATGGCTTTTTGTTGCGGAATATCGGGGGCTATGAACCCTATATCAGTCCTGAAAGTTTGAGTACGTTTATTCAGGTGTGCCGCAAAATCCAATTTGTCAGCGATCGCTCCAAACCATTACTGTTAAAAAATCCTTGGTGCTATCCCCATTTTCTCTACATTCGCCAACAATTTCCCCACGCCAAATTCATCTTCATCCATCGCCACCCCTTGCATGTAATTAATTCCAAGCTCAAAGCGGTGAATGACACCCTCGCTAGCTGGAATCCTTATACGGCGATGATTTCTCAGCGATATCGTGCCATTTTAAACAGCCCTGTAAATCGGTTGCTCTATCGCACCATGTATTCTGAGTGGTTCAATTTGGGCTTACGCAAGGTATTACAACAATCGGTTGTTTCAACCTCGTATTTTTTAGCCAACATCGGCCAATTGGCACCGCAAGAATCGATTTCGATTCGATTTGAGGATTTGTGCGATCGCCCTCAAGCCACCATCGAATCCATCCTCACCTTCTTAGGCCAAAACCCTCAAACATCGTTGGATTACAGCAGTCTGATTCAACCGCGATCGCCCAAACTGCTGCCCACGGTTGTCAAAAATCAACACCAGATTTATCAGCAATTACAACCCTATTGCCAGTCGCAGGGCTATGCCTTGACCAGCGATGTCAACTGATTTACAGGGGCGTATCCAACAGATGGGGGATACATCCGGGCGAATAGAATAAGCCCTTTGGGCAGGCTTTGCCTACGCGGCTATACAAACAAAGTCCGCCTACGCGGACTAAGGGTTTTGAAACCCGCGTAGGCGGGTTTAGTTCTTGTAGATGCGGTTTTAACCGCCCCTCCCCCAAACGTGAAATACGCCCGATGACGTTTATTGTGAAACAGAATATACCGCCGAACCCATTGCACATAGGTCTCCTCCGTGCGATAGGAGTAATGCTTGAGACGAACTTGATCCAATAACTTCCTCGGCGGCGGATCCGATACGTGCATAACCCATGCACCCACAACCAAACTATAAATAAAAATTAAATAAGCGGATGGCAAAACTGAAGCGGTGGTTATACTGAAGCCTGTCCACCTAATCACCCCAAACTAGGGGATTAGGCTGAAATTTTTCTACCTAATCATCTATATGGGGAGTGATTAGGTAGATTAGATTCTCTCTAATCAAGAGTTAGGCATGGAGAGGTGTATGAATACTAAAATTTACCAAGCTTCTAAAATGAGATTATTAGTGTCTTGGTATATAGATCTTTTATTTTTTATGACGCTTTGGGGATTGCTATCATATTTTCTCCGTTTGAACGCAAGTATCCCATCTTGGGTGCCATATCTGCTATTTATAGCCATACGAGCAATATCAGAAAAGTTCATCGGCTCAATTGGATACTTGTTTCTTGGCATCAATAAGGAGACAAAAAAAGTTAACCCTAATATTTACAATCGAGAAAATTGGCTAACAATATTGCTGGGAGTGTTATTGATTTTAGAAGGCACGAAACAATTAGTAAGATGGACACAAATGTTTGTACCACAACCTATCTTCGGCTTTTTTCCTGACCATACAACACAAATAACAATCCATGTATTGCTTGGGGTTTCTTCGATCCTAGCTGGCTACTGGTTTCTTAGGCTTAACATTAAAGGATTTTATTTGGCAGTTTCAGTGGCAATTGTGAACATTGCTTCAGTTGCTTTGAGTTGGAGTTTGTGGGATCCGGTTGTTGAGAATATGGTGCTCAAACGTAGAGAATTACAAGGTCTGCCCGTAAGAGATGGTGAAATAGAATTCATGCAGTCATTATTCCCCGAGGGTATGTTGCTAGCAGCCACTCTTGCACTTGTAGCTACGCTTTTTACATATAAAAGATTTAAGAATGCCTAACGTTTGCATCACGGGACAAAGTTCCGTTCCACCATTTTGCGCTTTCGCTTCGCTCAATTTATGCATAAAATGGTTCCACTACAATTTTCCCGTGATGCAAACGTTAGACCATAAAAGTAACGAAGGATAAATAAAACCTGGTTGAATTGGTCAAAAAAAGTTTTTCAGTAACCCTAACCCAAATCTGAAGTGCAGCAGATCCGATAATTGCCAGTCTGTACTATGGAAAGCAAATTCCAGTTGAATTGGTACTTATCTGCGGTTGGAGAAGATAGCATTTAGTAATAAGTAGATCACACCAGCCGCGATCGCAATTTGCCACGTATGCGGTACAAGTGTGTATCGAAGCCAACTAGCAAATCCAGTCGAAATCCTGAGCAGTGAGCTAAGTATCCAGGATGCGCCTTGTAGCAATATAAAACAGGCAGCAACAACCCCAAGTGCTTGCAGAAAACGACTGTTTAACATAAATAAAGGCGAATTAGTGAACTGGTTAATCTAAGTATAACCGCCTAAATTCTGTCGCGGTATCTACATTAATTTCCTCTAGTGATTGAATAATTGCGATCGCTGTTTCTGAGTTGGGATCTCTTGTTTGATTGACCCAACCATAACGATGAGATCGCCCGATTCCCAGCACCATTGCCAACTGAGATTGGCTGATGCTGTAATCAATTTTCTGGGAGCACTTCATTTGGCGGCATAGTAGGGACTGGCGTGAAAATCCAGTACCCTCTACGCATCCTACGGTGGGTATTTCATTGATTTGCAGATCCCTACGAGCACCGATCAGTCTTGGCCAGACGTAGACGACTCTAGCCGCTGTTGCCATTCGGCATCAATTTTGTCCGCCTGTGCCAACTCCTGTTCCGTTAGCCCTGTTTCCGTGGTGTAGGCCAAATTCTCCCGACTCACCACTGTCTCCACTGCAAATTGACGGGCAAATTGGAGTTTCTTCAGAACCGTTTCATCCGCATTGTTCAACGCCTCGGCTCTGGCCTGCCGTTGCTCATTTCGGGCTGCGATCTTGCCATTCCGCCATTGAATCCAGAAATAGCGCACCAACGGAATGCTCAAGTAAGCGGTGCTGTAGCCCAGGGAAACTTGGAATAACATGGAGAACAGCGCGTCTAACTCAGAGCCAGTGGTTGGGAGGGCGGATCCAAGGGCGAGCGACAGGACGAACAGAACACCGCCTAAACCTGCCGCCAGAATAATTTGTCCGGCACCTGCTTGGCTAAACTTCCATGTGTACTCGCGCAGATAAGCGGCCACGGAGCGGGGACGGTTTTGTTCGGCGGTGGTTTGTAGGTCTGGGAAGTGATAGACCAATTGCCCGTCTGGACTCACCTCTGGCACGCCATTGAACCGGACTAACACGGGGAGCATGTATTCCTCGTACTCATTGGCAAATCCCTCGCCGACTTCATCCAGGTAAGGGGCGATTTGTTCTGCAATCACCGCCCCTTGGTGGTTGCGGATGGTGGTGGCGATCGCCTGCCAACGTCGTTCCTCCAGATCGCGGTTAGGAATACCATCCCCAAACAGGAAGGAGAACACCGCCTCTAAAAAGTTCAATTGCGGTTTGTCATCGGCTTGATACCGCTGACGTTGCTGATAGGGTCGATCATCACCCCAGCCAAAGAACCAGAACCAATCCCCCATCCAGAAATTGGGCATAAATACTATGCCGCCGCCATCAGAACGGTCATCGTCGCGGCGATCGTCACCGCTGCGGCTAGAACTAATCACCACGATCGCCAAAATCGTCAGTACAATCAGCAGGATCAAAATAATCCCGAAGGAAATCCGGATCAGGTAAAACAGCACCCGCCAAACCTTCTCCCACCACTCTTGGAGTTGGATTTGGAAATACTTGTTGCGGAGGACAGTTCGGAAATTCTGGGGAAATAGGTAGGCGATATCACCGGACTCTGCCACTTGCAGGTGTCCTCCGGCTTCGGAAGCCAACACCATTAACTCCCGCTGGGCTAAATCGACCTGCATTCCCGCTTGGGTCGCCACATCACCCACCGTAACCCGATACCCTAAGGCTTCTACCGCCTGCATGATCGAGGGATTTGGAACCATGAACCTACTCCAAGACGTGCTCCAGTTATGTGACCGAACTGATGTAACCAAACTTGTGTAACTGAACTGATGTGCTCGAACTTGTGTAACCGAACTTGTGTAACCGAACTCGTATGCCCAAACTTCTATCCGATCAAACGGAATTCCTAATACCCAGATCTACCCAGATCTAACGGGCAACTCCACTTCGGCTCTGCTCAGTCCAAACAGAAGGATTGCCGCTACAGCAAGAAGATGAGTTTGGGGCAACTCCCTTACCAACGATTCAGAACGACACTTCCGGTTATTCCCCTCTCTTTCAGTATAAAAGGCTATCGGCAAGTCGGATTTGCCTGGCTCTCAGTTTGACCGGTTAGAGACCTACGAGCAACAGCAACTTGATCCGTACTGAGAACGCATCTGGTGGGCAACTAGCGTTTTTCGGGCAAATCCCTGCGGCTGACTGTGGGCAAAATCTGGTGTGCGATCGCCCATGTTTCACCTCCGAATCCAAGCCTGATAGGGCTTATGCGGTTTTGTTGAAGGGATAACAGTTAATCCGGATCTTGTAGTGGATTTACTGAAAACAGGAGGTAGTAACAGTTATTGAAATGAGAGATTTGCTATGCGGTTCCATGCGACGATTGGGGTTTGCAGTGGTTTCCTGATTGGGTTAGCCACTGCATTAGCGGGTTCACAACCTGTTCAACCCTATGGGGCTTCTCCCAACTCTGACCAAGAGATCGTAAGTGCTGCCCAACCCACCTGCGGCAGTGCCGTTCATCGTGGCAGTGGTAGAAGAACCAGTGGTAAAAATCAAGGTTCTAACTCGCCTAAGGCTTAAGTTGCACGATCAATAACAACTAAACAACCAAGATCAAACAACCAAGATCAATAGGGTCAATAAGAATTGATGGCAGTGCAGGCTGCATGTTTTAAGATGATTTATTTCGCAACAGATAGTTTGCAACGAACGGTTTGCAACGGATAGTGTGGGCAGCGCATCTAAGAGGAGTAGGCTATCAGGTTTTTTGTATCAGGTGTAGGGAGCTAAGTTGGCCTAGGGTTGCCCCAGTCAGTGATCAGGGATGACGGTGGGGGCTATAGTCGCTTGTTCTAAGCTGGGTCGGAGGATTAAGTAACCCAAAGCTCCGAATAGGGGAATTACCGCGATCGCCTTTAACCACCCTTGTGCCGTGCCGTCTCGCCGTGCCAGGTCATCGGTTAACAGGGTGGGGAATAACAGGGTCAGTAAACAAAAATCTAAACTCATCACATGGATGAACCGACTGCTTTGCCATTGCTGGATGAAGTCAGGCCAATCACCTTGGCTAAAACCGTAGCTGACTAAGGCGATCGCCCCTACGAGTAACACGACTCCTGTCCATCGAGAATTCGTCACCCGTAGCATCAAACTGGGGGTGGTGATGGGAGTCGGATTTGGCGATCGCAGCACCAGATAAGGCAGTAGGGCAAACGCACCCACGGCAAACGTCGCCATCACAAATGGCCATGCTCGTACCCGTTGGCCGTGGCCATCTGCCAACAGCACACAGGCATAAATGGCAGGCCAAATCCCCATTAAATTAAACAAGGCAATTACTAGCGGATTGATGCCTTGCCAATTGCCGAGGCTCAAATTTTGAATCAAGGTCAAGGTGTCGGGGCGATCGGGGGGAGCCAGCAAAAAAGCGTAGGCTGCAAATCCCAACCACACCAATGTCAATCCAATTCGACGAACCATCACAGGCGTTCCCCACGGCTAATTGACCTGTAATGGATCATACTTGGTTAGGTAATCGGTAATCGGTAATCGGTAATCGGTAATGGGTAATGGGTGATGGGTGATGGGTAATTAGCGGGAAAGGTGATTGATCGCAATTGCAGTTTGATTTGGCGATACTAAAACCTGATGAACAAGGTGCTCAAGCCCCTTGTCATCGGTTTGGATTGCGATTACCCATTACCTATTACCGATTACCCATTCCAAATTTAATAACTATCTTCCATGCCAACGGTCAGCAGTTCTAGACTGTGGTTGGCTTGGTTAAGCCGTTCTGCGATCGCCTGCCGCCAATTCAAACTAATACCCAAATTCGCTAAAATGTCCTGAGCCTGTTGGCGCAAGTCAGCACTTTTAGAAACGTCCATCTGATCCAACAGTTGCAAATCATCGTAGATGGTTTGGGGAGAAGGCGTAGTCATAAAATAACGCTCCAATTGTCGATGCAGTTGCCATTTTTAGCAGCAGAAATGCCGCCGGATTGCTATGGTTATCATGCCCAATTGATTGGCTAATTCTTCATAGGTAAATAGACCATGAGTAAATAGGCGGATTGGGCACAGGGTGTGGATTTCCGTCTTTAGTTACAGGCTAGGCTATTGATCAAGCGGTTGGACAATTGCAACGAGATCCCGCTAGAAAATTTTCAATTCTCAATTATTAGTTTGCAGTTTGTTACGTTGAGAACACAGCAAAAAACCTGGATTGTTCACTGAACAATCCAGGTTTACTCGGTCAACGTTCCTGCCTTAGCGGGAATCTGAATGCCGACGGGTGACTAGAAATGGGTTGAACGCCGCGATCGCCTATCGGGGCAACCAGTTGCTACTCAGCAACACCGTCAACCCCATGAACACAATGCTCAGCGTCCAAGTGATTTGGTTCAGCGTTGTTTCTGCACTTTTGGCACTGGTAAACAACTGCGCCTGACCACCGATGCCACCAATGCCGTCGCCCTTGGGGCTATGCAACAGCACTAGCACGATCAGCCCAACGGCGGCAATGGCCCAAATAATTT
>CAZJZR010000184.1:0-6989 GCA_964550475.1 uncultured bacterium | reverse complement strand
GTGCCAGCGAAGGCGAGGGGGAGAAGGAATCGCGCCCAAGGCCGCAGGTGCATGGTGAATTGTCGCGCAACCCGATGGGGAGAAGTCGTCATTGGTTTGAATGGAGGGATTGATCAAAAACTAAAAAACCATGGGGCGATCGCGCCAAGGGACTTGCGAGTCAATGGCGAGTCAATCAAGTCAAGACTGTACCCACATCCTTAGGGACACAGCATTGCCGTTTCCCTACACCCATCATGGGGATGCGAGGTTTCCGCCAGTCCTGAAGCAAACTGGATTAATCTGGACAAAGGCCGACGAGCAAATCCTAACTGTCTAACTGCCTAATTATTTGGTAAGCACCGAGTCACCACACACGTAACTTCTACTAATTTCGTCGATGTGGTCAGAATTGTCACGGAATTTTTCATGCCCCTAATTGCTGATCTAATCAACTTTGGCGGCAAGATTCCGTAAAAATACGATGAATTTTTGGGCAATGGTGGATGGCAGCCATCTGACCCTGCCATATGGCTATTGCACATTGGATGAAAGTCAATTGTTGAGTTGCCAAGATCTTCGCCCTCACCCTAAATCCCTCTCCCAAATTTGGGAGAGGGACTTTGAATCTGGCTCCCCTTCTCCCAAATTGGGAAGAAGGGGTTGGGGGATGAGGGTAGAGATTGGCGGCGTAGAACCTAATTTGCAAGAGGTCTATTGAAAATTAGCCCATAAAAATTAGCCTGCCGCTGTCTGGGAAGACGGCAACAGGCTGGATACGCCAAACAGGTTCTTAGATCTCCACTGGTGCAGATTGCAGATTAGGGATCTGCAAATATACTGTGTCAGCCAACAAATTTTACTTTGTAGTTCCAACTTCAGTTGGCTGGCTAAAGCCAGTACTACAAACAGTTCCCTGACAAAGTATAAATAAACGACCCAGCGTAGGCGTAGGATGCGTATAGCCTTCGGCATGGGCTTTGCCTAAAGGCTTCAGCCGTAACGCATCGTGTTTAATCTATGGGTGCTTTATTTTCACGTCCTCAGCGGGTTAGGCGGATTGGAGGGTGGGGTAGTCGGTGTAGCCCCGACTGTCGCCACCGTAGAAGGTGTTGCGATCGTAGGGGTTGAGGGCCGCGTCATGGGCAAACCGTTCGACTAAATCGGGATTGGAGATATACAGCCGCCCAAAGGCCACCAAGTCGGCGTTACCTGCCGCGATCGCCCGATCGCCCAACTCACGGGTATAGCCGCCTGCGGCAATCAGCGGGCCATCAAAATGGGCACGGAAATAGCGACTGTCTAACAGATCCGTGGTGGTGTCGGAGAGGGTCTCATCCTCTGCCCGTGGTTCCACTAAATGCAGATAGGCCAATTTGTAGGTATTCAGGGCACGCACCACTTCGGTAAATAAGGTCTTGGGATCGGAGTCGGCCATGTCGTTAAAGGTGCCACTGGGGGACAGACGCACCCCCACGCGATCGCTGCCCCAGACTGCACTCACCGCCTCCACTACTTCCAAGAGGAAGCGCGATCGATTGGCGATGGAACCGCCATAGGCATCGGTGCGGTGGTTGGTGCCATCCCGCAAAAACTGATCCAACAGGTACCCATTGGCACTGTGAATTTCCACACCGTCAAACCCAGCGGCCATGGCATTTTTAGCGGCTTGGGCATACTGGGTAACAATGGCCGGAATTTCGTCCAGCTCTAAGGCGCGGGGAGTGACAAATGGTTGTAGACCCGTGTAGGTGGCGGCCATTCCGGCTGGGGCGATCGGGCTAGGTGCCACAGGCAGTTGACCATTGGGTTGCAGCGACGGATGGGAAATCCGTCCCACATGCCAGAGTTGCAGAAAAATCCGTCCGCCTTTGGCATGAACCGCGTCCGTGACCAATTGCCAACCCGCCACCTGTTCCGGTGAGTAAATGCCCGGTGTATCGGGATAGCCCATCGCTGCTGGAGCAATTTGCGATGCCTCGGTAATCAGTAACCCGCCGGATGCCCGTTGGGCGTAGTAGGTGGCATTAAGAGCCGTGGGCACATAGCCAGCCCCGGCACGGTTGCGGGTGAGGGGAGCCAGGACAATTCGGTTCGGCAGGGTGTAGGGTCCCAGTTGCACAGGCGAGAGTAATGTCAGGTCAGTTGTCATCGCTGTAGTTTATTGGTTAAACAACTATTTAACTAAAAGAATAAACAGGTTAAGATGTATAGTCAAGTGGTTGTTTAACTGTTTTATCCTGGTAGCATGAGGGCTGAGTGGGTGTGACTGTAGTGGCAACTGCGGAGCCAGTGTCGCTGCGGCAACGCTGCATGATGCCGCTCTGTCAGACAGGGGCAACTGAGTCTGCCACAAGAGGTGTTGCTGAATAGCAGGATGAATTAAAACTTGGTTTCAATTCATCCTGCTATTCGCTCATCCCTGAATTCAGCAACGCCCCGCAAGATGCATGGGGCTTGCGTGTAGGATGGGTATAACCGATGGTTACGCTCAGGGCTGTTTCGTTCATGGTCTAGGATGCCTGACCTCTCTTCTATGGTTGTGATTGGTTATGAATAGCGGCGATCGCCCTCTGAATGATGCGTTGACTGTGCCACTGCTGGATCAGGAGCAACGGTCGAAAATTTTTGCAGCATTGGCTGACTCGACGCGGTTGCGGATTGTCGAGTTGTTGGTGCAGCAACCGGAACTGAGTGGCTCAGAAATTGCGGCGCAGTTGGGGATTAGTTTGGCGTTGTTCTGTCACCATTCCAAAACGTTGGCAGAAGCGGGACTGGTGCAGATCCGCCGCGAAGGTCAAACGAAGTATCATTCCCTGAACCGCCAGTTGCTGATGACCTGTTTCCAAAGTTTTGGGCCGTTGTAGGCACGACGGATGGTTGTGTAAGTTGATTGTGTAAATTGCTTGCAGATTAATTGTGTAAAGTTGGGCTGCGATCGCTACATCTGAGCGTTCACCCTTTTTTCTCACCGCAGATCCGCAGATGGTGCGGTGAGTGGAGTGCGGTACAACAACTTTTTTTGATCTGGCAGTGGATAGAATCCGGCCAGTTCTGTGCACACTATAAAAGCCTGGTTAGCTTGTCGTTTAAAACCTCGGCAATCTCAGATTTTTAAGGTTTTACAGATACTCCTAAAGTCTAAAATTTTAGCTATCTGGTACTCAAACCAAATTGGGTAGCGTTCAAATTAGGCTAAATCAAAGTTTCGTCGTAACTGCCCAAGTGCCGATTAAGGACGCGGGAACCGCGCCCCTACAAACAGAATGTCCGTGTAGGGGTTGGGTACCCCAACCCTTGTGGATCAAGCAATCCACTGTTGATCTACCTGAGTAGTTACGTTTCGTCTTTTACTCACAAATTAAGGTCATCGTATGAGCATCGATTTCGATCGCATTGAACTAGACACCAGTAATCCTGAACCTCGCTGTCCCTGCATATTGTTATTAGATACGTCCGGTTCTATGTCTGGTGAACCCATTGCAGAACTGAATGCAGGATTGAAAGTATTTAAAGATGCTTTATCAGAAGACCTACTGGCAATGTCACGAGTCGAAGTCGCGATTATTACCTTTGGTGGCTCTGTAAAGGTTGTGCAAGAGTTTGTGGGGGTTTCTGAGTTTGTTCCTCCGGTGTTAAGTACGTCTGGATTGACCCCGATGGGTGCCGCGATTCAACTTGGCTTAGAAAAAGTGAATGAACGTAAGCAACTTTATCGTTCCAATGGTCTGGGCTATTTCCGACCCTGGATGTTTTTGATTACAGATGGTGAACCAACGGATGATGGCGTTTGGCAAACGGCGGCGCAGTCAATTCGGGCAATGGAAGCTGACAAGAAGGTGGCCTTTTTTAGTGTGGGGGTTCAGCAGGCCAATATGACTAAACTCAGTCAGATTTCTAGTCGCCAACCGCTGCATCTCAACGGCTTGAACTTTAGTGAGATGTTTGTTTGGCTGTCCAGTAGTCTGACTAGCGTATCCCATTCCACCCCCGGAGAAGATGTGCCCCTGCAATCGCCGTTGGGATGGGCTACTGTATGACGTGGCAAGTGATCGCAGCTTCAGCCATAGGAGCAGGCCATTTAAGGATGGAGTTACCCTGCCAGGATGCGTTTCAATTTCAGATCTTGCCGGAACGAGATTGTGTGATTGCAGCCGTTGCCGATGGCTTGGGTTCTGCTGCCCAGGCTGAGCAGGGGGCTAAGATGGCTGTGGATGCTGCCCTACAAGCATTGCAGGTTGGGCTGAGCCAACAGCAACCTGGAACAAATGAGGAGTGGGAACACCTGTTGCTGGCTGCTTTTACTCAAGCACGTCAGAGCTTGGAGGATGGAGCTATAGCCGCAGGATTACCATTGCAGGCATTTGGCACCACGTTGATTACGGTGGTCGTTACGCCAGACACACTTGCTGTGGGTCATCTTGGGGATGGCGCGGTTGTGGCTCTGTTAGCACCGGATCAGTTGATGACGGTTAGCCCACCGCAACGGGGGGAATATGACAATGAAACGATTCCCCTCACTGTTCCAGAGGCGTTGCGGTTTGTGCGTTGTCAGGCTGAGTCTGTAAAAGCCCATTGTGTCGCGTTGTTGACGGATGGCTTACAAAACTTGTGTATCAACCGTGCAACCGCTGATCCTTATGCGCCCTTTTTCGCCCCCTTTTTTGAAGCACTGCGTCAACAAACGCTTGATACCGCAGCCGCATCCAGCCAATTAGAACAGTTTTTAGGGTCTGACCGCATTTGTGAACGCACCGATGATGACAAAACTTTGGTGGTCATCGGCAAGTTACATCAACCGAGTGAGTCAGACCTCAATTGATTAGTAGTTAATTAGTTATGCCCGTTGAAACCAGCTTACAACCCACACCAGCATCATGACGGCATCCTTCATTAGTTCCACCGGAAGAATGATTACGCTTGCAAGCAAGTTAGGTGAAGGGGGAGAGGGCGATGTTTACCAAGTGCAGGGATCTGCAACTCAAGCAGTCAAACTTTATAAACCTCAACTTCAGACTCCAGAGCGAGAACGTAAGTTGGAGGCGATGATCATTGATCCGCCTGAAGACAGGACTCGTTCGTTGACCCCTCCCCATATTTCAATTGCGTGGCCAACTGAGCTTGTCTATGCAGTGTCGTCCAGACGCTTTGTTGGGTTTGTCATGCCAATGATTGACAAAAGCCCCAACATTTTTGAAATTTATAACCCCAGCCTACGAGCCAAGAAATATGCTGAATTCACTTGGTCAGATCTACATCAGGTTGCCACGAATTTTGCCATAGCACTGGCTTCGCTTCATGCCGTAGGTCACATTATGGGCGATGTGAATCAAAAGAATGTGTTGGTTAATAGCACTGGCCCCAATGCTGGATTTGTGTCGTTGATCGACACGGATTCCTTTCAGGTCAAGGATGTCCGTGATGGTGGAGTCTATCGTTGTTTGGTTGGGGTGGGGGAATATACGCCACCGGAATTGCAAGGGCGGAAATTTGACTCGGTAGACCGCACCATCACCCATGACTGCTTTGGTTTAGCGGTGATCATCTTTCAACTGTTGATGCAGGGCTATCACCCCTATGCAGGTGCAGCCAAAGATGTGCAGAAATCCCACTTGGCTCCGACTCCCGATGAGCGGATTAAATCGGGTGTGTTTCCGTATCAGGCGAATTTAGAGTTGAACCCACCACCCAGGGCACCGGACTTTCAGGCATTGCATCCTGCGGTACGCAACTTGTTTATCCGCTGTTTTGTCGATGGTCATCACAATCCATCATTGCGTCCGACCACTCGTGAGTGGTTTACGGTTCTTAAAACCGCTAAACAAGACTTGGTGCAGTGTCGCAATAATCAGTCTCATTGGTATGCGCGATCGTTTGGTCGCTGCCATTGGTGTCCGCCCCAGTCACCCAAGCCCACTGTAGCAGTAACCCAGCCCAAGCCGGGAGCGGTTAAATCGTTTAGGGAAGACTTGGGCAATGGGGTAGTGCTGGACATGGTGCTGATTCCAGGGGGGACGTTTATCATGGGGTCACCTGCAACGGAAGAGTGGAGAAGCTCTGATGAGGGGCCGCAGCGAAAGGTAACAGTACCTGCCTTCGCCATGGGACGCTATGTGGTGACCCAGAGCCAATATAAGGCGATTATGGGTAAAAATCCAGCTAAGTTCAAGGGGAATAATCGTCCGGTGGAGCAGGTATCGTGGAACGAGGCGGTGGAGTTCTGTCAGCAGTTGAGCCAACAAACGGCCAAAACCTATCGCTTGCCCAGTGAGGCGGAGTGGGAATATGCCTGTCGCGCCGGAGCCACAACTCCCTTCCATTTTGGCCAGACTCTAACCACCGATTTAGCAAACTACGATGGCAATTATGTTTATGGTAAGGGGGCGAAGGGCAAGTATTTAGAAGGAACGGCAAATGTGGGTAGTTATCCACCCAATGGGTTTGGGTTGTATGAGATGCATGGTAATGTTTGGGAGTGGTGTGCTGATCACTGGCATGACAATTACAATGGGGCACCGACGGATGGTAGTGCCTGGGTAACAGGAGACAAAGACAGTACTCGAATCCTGCGTGGTGGTTCTTGGCTCAACCCTCCCTGGCTTTGTCGCTCTGCTAATCGCTACAGGTTTGATCTTGATGATCGTCTTATTAATCTCGGCTTTCGGGTTGTTTGTGTTCTTCCCAGAACTCTTTAACCCTTTTTCCTCTTTCTCTCTCCGCGTCTCAGCGGTAAACCAATCGCAATTGATTAGTCCTGCCCCATAGCAGCAAGAGTAAGAAAGGCACACGCAGTATGACGGCATCCTTCATTAGTTCGACCGGAAGACTGATTACGCTTGGGAACAAGTTGGGTGAAGGGGGGGAGGGCGATGTGTACCAAGTGCAGGGATCGGCGACGGGAGCAGTCAAACTTTATAAACCTCAACTTCAGACTCCAGAGCGAGAACGTAAGTTAGAGGCGATGATCATTGATCCGCCTGAAGACAGGACTCGTTCGTTGACCCCTCCCC
>CAZJZR010000183.1:0-7017 GCA_964550475.1 uncultured bacterium | reverse complement strand
AAGAGGTGGTCGCCGAAGCCCAACTGGGGGACACCGTAGTTTTGGATGTCACCCCAGATCAAGGCGAATTTGGCCGGATGGCAGCGATTCAAACCAAGCAAGTATTGGCACAAAAACTGCGGGATCAACAACGCAAGTTAGTCCAAGAAGAATTCCAAGACCTAGAAGAAACGGTACTGCAAGCCAGGGTGCTGCGATTTGAACGTCAGTCCGTGGTGATGGCCGTCAGCAGCAGCTACGGTCAGCCGGAAGTGGAAGCGGAACTGGCGAAACGGGAACAACTGCCCAACGACAACTACCGCGCCAATGCCACCTTTAAGGTTTATCTAAAGAAAATCTCCGAAGGTTCCCATCGGGGGCCGCAGTTGCAAGTCTCCAGAGCCGATGCGGGGCTGGTGGTATACCTGTTTGAAAACGAAGTCCCGGAAATTCAAGACGAGATTGTTCGCATCGTTGCCGTTGCCCGTGAGGCCAATCCCCCCTCTCGCCACGTCGGCCCCCGCACCAAAATTGCCGTGGACACCACGGAGCGAGATGTTGATCCGGTGGGAGCCTGCATTGGGGCACGGGGATCACGGATTCAAGCGGTGGTGCAAGAACTGCGTGGTGAAAAAATCGACGTGATCCGCTGGTCGCCCGATCCCGCCACCTACATTTCCAATGCCCTCAGCCCCGCCCGTGTGGATGAAGTCCGCTTGGTCGATCCAGAGGAACGGCAAGCCCATGTGTTAGTCCCCGACGATCAACTCAGTTTGGCGATCGGTAAAGAGGGGCAGAATGTGCGGTTGGCGGCACGGCTGACAGGCTGGAAGATCGACATCAAAGACACTGCCAAATATGACTATGAGGCGGAAAATCGTAAGATTGAAGCGATGTTGGAAGCGCGGCGCGTGGCTCAGGAAGCCCGTCGAGCCGCTCTAGAAGCTGCTGCCGCTAAAGCGGCTGCTAGAGCTGCCGAGGAAGCGGCTCTGGCGGAGTTAGAGGATGAGGAATTTTTGGATGAGCTGGATGAATCGCTGGACACTCCAGAACAGGAGTCAGCGATCGCGGCTGATACTGATACTGACGTGGATGATGATGATCAACCCTCTGAAGCCACCGACACTGCTGCCGATTTAGAGGCAGATGAGGCCGAGGCGGATGAAGAGCAAGACGAAGAGACTGAACCTGCCGATGCCGAGGCCGAGGCGATCGCTGAAGCCATGGATGTGCAGGTCGATCAGGATCTGGCGGATGATGCAGTTGAAGCCGAAAGTGCTCCAGTAGCGATCGCGGCAACAGATGACACTGATACCACCGACGCAACCACTGACGAGACAGATGCCGATGTTGATGCAGAGGATGAAGACGAGACAGAATAACCGGACTGGGCTGGAATAACCGCACAATCCGCGCTGCAAACTAACGAACAAGGGGCTTTAGCCCCTTGTCTGTCTCTCCAACCCCAAAGGTGTCGATATGTTATTACTGCTTGGAATGGTGTGGGTGATACCCACATCACCCAACCGCTTTGACTACGCCAGCGGCCATCACCCCTGATCGGATGGTTGGTTGAACACCGGATCACTGTCAGTGACAACATCAGGCAATTTACGCCGCAGAAAATAAACCCAAACTAACCCCAGCGTGCCCAAGGCAATTCCGGTTAGACTCACCAC
Source organism: uncultured bacterium (assembly GCA_964550475.1). GTDB lineage: Bacteria > Cyanobacteriota > Cyanobacteriia > CAIUCS01 > CAIUCS01 > CAIUCS01. The sequence goes on along the minus strand of CAZJZR010000183.1, from coordinate 5,359 downwards.
TTGAGCAATCCGCAAGGGACCCAACATTAAACTATCTGTTCGCAACCCTTCAATCCAAACCCGCCCCAAACTATAGGCAATCAGGTAGATAAAGGTTAAGGTGCCTGTCTTCAGTTTCGATTGTCCTTGGCGATCGCGGATAAACAACAGCATCAACAAACCAAAGACGCAGAGATTCCAGATCGACTCATACAAAAACGTGGGATGGAAATAGTCGAAATTGGCGAATGCAGGTGGACGACGATTCAGGGGAATGTAGAGCTTCCACGGTAAATCGGTGGGATCGCCAAAGGCTTCCGAGTTGAAAAAGTTGCCCCAGCGTCCGATCGCCTGTCCCAGACTTAACGACGGCATGACTAAATCCGTCAGTTTCCAAAACGAAATCTGGTTAATCCGACAGAAAATTAGCGTTGCGATCGACCCACCAATAATCGCGCCATGAATGGCAATCCCACCATTCCAAATGGCAATGATTTGGCCAGGATTTTTGGCATAGTCCTGCCATTGGAAAGCGACATAATACAGCCGAGCACAGGGGATTGCGCCCACAACTAACCAAATTGCTAAATCGCTGATCAGTTCTGGATCAATGTTTCGGCGTTGGGCTAAGGCACGGGACAGCGTAATGCCCAAAATCACCGCCATGGCAATTAACAAGCCATACCAACGAATCGAAAACGATCCAATGCTCCAAAAAATTGGACCAGGGGAGGTAAATTGAACAGCGAGGTCGGTGGATATCGTCTCCAACACCATGGGGTAACCTAGAGCAACAAAATCAAGAACGGCCTGAAGCAGTGGTCAGTCGTTTGCGGTGATGCAGTGAATCGTAACCGTGCAGACCCAGAGAATGATCACAAGATGCCCATTGGGGGGCAAACAAATAATATCCCCATTCGTAGGGCTAGGGTGAACAAATACGACTCATAGACCGCTGATATGTGACGGCGAAGACCCCAACCATCCTAGACGGGCAACTGAAGTGGTCATTCCCTCACCGATCCGATCATGGGTAGCAATTTTCATCATCGATTAGACCGCTTGCGAATTAGGTTTTACACCGCCAATCTTCGCCCACCCTACGGGAAGCAAGCTACATCCCCCGACCCCTTCTCCCAAATTTGGGAGAAGGGGAGCCGGATTCAAAGTCCCTCTCCCAAATTTGGGAGAGGGCTTAAAGCCCTTCGGGCATACAAGAAAAGGGTGAGGGTGAAGATCTTGGCAACCCAACAATTGACTTTCATGCAATGTGCAAGAGGTCTGTTGTCTCAAGATTCGGTTAAGCAGTCTGTTGCACCACAGCCAGCCTGTGAACCGAACGAGTAAACTATGTAACAACCTTGACTCAGTTATGATGCGATGGATGCTGATATAGCATTTGACACGGTATTAATCTGGCTAGATAAATTACTGATCCGCACCACTGGAGAACGCCTGAACGGATTGCAGCGACAGATTTTGCTTCAGGTTTGGCGGGGGCAAAAGTATTTGGAGATTGCGACCCAATCTGGTTATACCGAAGGACACATTAAAGATGTGGGGTCTCAGTTGTGGCAGGTGTTGTCGAAGGCATTGGGGGAGCGGATTACCAAAGGGACGGTGCGGATGGTGTTGGAGCGTTACCTGGAGTCGGTGGCCGATTATCCAGTCACCGATTGTACAGTGACCAACTCTACAATCTTGCCTGTGACTCCTGTCGCCGCGATCGCCCCTGCCCCAACGCCCCCCTTCTCCCATACCCTATTGGGACGGGACGGGGCGATCGCTGACCTCAACGCCCTTGTTCAGCAAGGCTGCAACGTCATTGTCATCCAAGGGGAAGGTGGACTGGGCAAAACCACCCTCGCCCAGCACTATCTGCAAAACTGGCAAGCCCAGGGATTTGATCGGGTGTTGGAATTGTTGATGGCGAAGGAACCCCAGCACATTACTTCGGCGGCGCGGGTGGTGGAGGAATGGCTGAAACAGGACTTTAACCAAGAACCGGGAGCTGAATTTGGCGTATCGTTGGCACGGCTGAAGCGGCAATTGCAGCAGCACCGGGTGGGGATTTTAATCGACAATTTGGAACCTGCCCTCGATCCGGATGGGCGGTTGATTGCCCCCCATCGGGACTATGTGGAATTGTTGCGGGTGTTGGCAGACCCGCGCCTCCAGTCGGTGACGCTGATTACCAGCCGCGATCGCCTTTGTGAACCCGACCTCGCCGTTGCCCACTATCGCCTGCCCCGCTTGGAACTGGCGGCTTGGCAACAATTTTTTCGCGATCGCGGCCCTGTGACTGCCACCACCTTGCCCACCCTCCAGCAGATGCACCACGCCTATGGCGGCAATGCCAAGGCCATGGGCATCCTCTGGGGAGCCATCCAGTCCGACTTTCAGGGCGACATGGTGGCCTATTGGCAAGACAACCAACAGGACTTACTGGCAACCCGTGATTTACGCAATTTAGTCGCCAGCCAAATTGATCGCCTACAACAGCTTGATCCCGCCGCCTATCGCCTGCTCTGTCGCCTCGGTTGTTACCGCTACCAAGATCAACCAACGGTCTGTGCCGATGGCGTGCTGTGTTTGCTGTGGGATGTGCCGCCGAGCCAGCAACGGCAGGTGATCACCTCACTGCGGAATCGGTCGTTGGTGGAGTGGCAGCAGGGACAGTATTGGCTGCATCCCGCGATTCAGGCAGAGGCGATCGCCCGTCTGCGCCACAGTCCAGATTGGGAAGCCGCCCACCGCCATGCTGCCGAGTTCTGGACAAATCAAGTCACCACCATCCAGACCAGCCAAGATGCGCTGCAAGCCCTAGAAGCCCACTACCACTACTTGGAAATTCAGGATTATGCAGCGGCGGCCAGTGTCATTCTCAAAAGCCGCACTAACCAATGGCGGCAGTTTCTCCCCTTGGGCAGCACCCTCTATCGCATGGGTTTACTCCAACCCGTCCTGACAGCCATTACCCAAGTCATCCCCCATCTGCACGCGCCGCCGCCGTTGAGCGAGTTGTACAACATCCTGGGCGATCTGTATTGGATTACCGGACGGATTGGGGATGCGATCGCCTGCCAACAAAAAACCATGGCCTTGGCCACCACCGCCCAACAAACCCTCAACCCCAGCACTGCCACGCCCCAAACTCACTATTATTTACGCATGTTGGAGGTGGATGCCTTACTCAGCATTGGCCTGTATCAGGTCGATTTGTGGGAACTGGATGCGGCTGCCGAATTGTTTCAGCAGGTGATCGACCGTAGCCAACACACGGCACATCACCCGTGGGCAGAGAAGGCCACGGTTTGCTTGGCGTTGGTGCAGTCCTATCGCGGGCAAACCCAGGCGGCAGCGACCTTAGCGGCCTCGGCTTACCAAACGATGCTGAGTCAGTCTGACCAACTTGAGCAACCTGCCGATGCACCACTCCAGCCCAATACCGCCACCAATGGACGGTTTGCCTACTTTATTCAACTGTTGGGACAGACCTACGTAAACTTAGGCGATTGGCACCGGGCGCAGTCCCTTTACAGTTGGGCGTTGCAGTTTGCCGCCGCCAGCCACTACACCCAGGTACAGGCGAAAACCCTCAGCGGTTTGGCGGAACTGCATCGCTGCCAGGGGGATTGGGGCGCGGCGTTGCAATACCACGGGGAGGCGATCGCCCTGTTAGAAACTATCGGAGCCACCTGCGACTTGGCCAACGCCTATCTGCAACTCGGTATTACCCAACAACAGATGGGAGAACGGCGATCGAGTCAAACCGCTCTGGCACAGGCACAGGCATTATTTGCCCAAATGCAAGCCAGTAAACAGGTAGAGCGGGTGTTAAGGGCGATCGCCGGATAATCAACCTAGATTGATCAAGTGCTCACTGCCAGGAATCACCTGATCTAAACCCATCTAAACCCCCGACAATGCCAAATCTGTTGGCATAATGAATCTTTGGCGATTATCCAGCATTTACGGGCATGGCTATGGGACGACGGCAACACAAACAAGGGCAGGGATGGCGTTGGTGGAGCCATGGGTTACCCTATGGGCGCAGAGTGATGCCATTGCTCATGGCAGTGCTGATGGTTGGGACATTGGCGATCGCCCTCACCAGTTGCAGTCCTAGTCAGTGGCGATCGTCCGCCGCGACGGTATCGCAAATCGTCATTAGTATTCTCACTGATCCCAAAAGCTTTAACTACGCCCTCAACCAAGAATCCCCCAACATTTTTGGCCTCACCTACGAAGGCTTAATCACCGAGCATGGAGTCACCGGTGAACTCGAACCCAACCTAGCTGAATCCTGGGACATTGCCGACGACAAAAAGACCATCACCTTCACCCTGCGCGAGGGACTGAAGTGGTCAGATGGCCATCCCCTCACCACCGATGATGTGGTATTCACCTACAACGGCATCTACCTGAACGAACGCATCCCCACCGATGCCCGCGACATCCTCCGCATTGGCTCCAGTCGCGCCCTGCCAACGGTGAAAAAACTCGATGACCGACGGGTACAATTCACCGTTCCCGAACCGTTTGCCCCCTTCCTGCGAACCGTCGGTGGACTGCCCATCCAACCCGCCCACGCCCTGCAACCCTTGGTTGAAAGCAACGATGCCGACGGCAAACCCAAATTTTTATCCGCCTGGGGCACCTCTACCGATCCCAAGGAAATCGTCTTCAACGGCCCCTATGTGCTGGAGCAATACGTTCCTGCCCAACGGGTGATTTTCCGCCGCAACCCCCATTACTGGCGCAAGGATGCCCAAGGCCAGCCCCAACCCTACGTGGAACGGATTGTTTGGCAAATTGTTGAATCCAGCGACACCTCCTTGCTGCAATTTCGTTCCGGTGGACTGGATTCGGTCAGCGTCACCCCGGATATTTTCTCACTGTTGAAAAAACAGGAAAAACAAGGCAACTTCACGATTTACAACGGCGGGCCAGCGGCGGGGGTTAGCTTCATCTCCTTTAACCTGAATCGCGGCAGTCGTGGTGGCAAGCCGTTAGTTGATCCGATTAAATCCCGTTGGTTTAATAACCTCAACTTCCGGCAGGCGGTGGCCTATGCCATCGATCGCCAAACCATGATCAACAACGTTTTTCGGGGGTTGGGACGAACTCAAAATACTCCCATTTCTGTCCAAAGCCCCTACTACCTGTCCCCCGAAGCCGGACTGAAGGTGTACGACTACAATCCGACTTTGGCGAAGCAATTACTGGCACAAGGTGGATTTCGCTATAACGCCCAAGGGCAGTTGGAAGATGACCAGGGCAATCGCGTCCGCTTCACCCTGATCACCAATGCTGGAAACAAAATCCGCGAAAGCATGGGAGTACAGATTAAGCGCGATCTGGAAAAAATCGGCATTCA
>CAZJZR010000182.1:0-7031 GCA_964550475.1 uncultured bacterium | reverse complement strand
GCAAACGCCTCTGAGCGATGGGGACACCCCACCGCCACCAGCACACTGATTTCACCCACCTGTAACTTGCCTGTGCGATGGTGGATCACCACGCGGTTTACATCCGGCCACTGTTGGCGAATATCGGTAGCAATTTGCTGAAACACACGCAGAGCCATGGGTTCATAGGCTTGATACTCCAATGCCACCACCGATCGCCCATCCGTATTGTTGCGTACCATGCCGCTCATCACCACCACCGCTCCGTTGCTGGCATCGTCGGCTAAGCCGTAGACTTCAGCCAGGGAAAGGGGGGCAAAGGTAATGGCAAAGCGATCGCGTGGATCAGCAGCAGTTGGCAGTAAATCGAGAGACGGACTACCCGCCATAGTTCCAACCTGTGGTTTCCAGCAACAAGGGATCACCCTCACGATGCACACCAGCGGCAATCACTTCTGCCACGTACACCGTATGATCGCCATGTTCAACAGCACTGACGACTTTGCATTCGATATAACCAAGGGAATCACGAATAATTGGGCATCCGGTTTCGCCTTGATAAAATTCCACATCTTCAAACTTATTACCGGCTACCCGCAATGGTTTGAAGAATTTAGCCGCGAGATCCTTCTGTCCGGCTGCCAGGATACTGAGGGCAAACACGCCACTGGACTTGATCATGGCGTGGGAGGTGGAATCTTGTTTGACGCAATTCACCACCAAGGGCGGCTTAAATGATGCCTGCATCACCCAACTGGAGGTGAATCCGTTTAACTCATCGCCATCTTTTACGCCACAGATGTACAGTCCATGGGGAATTTTCCGCAGCATGGTCTTTTTAGCCTGTTCGTCCAGCAAGGTTGTATCCAGTTCAGCGCGACTTCATTGGTAAGTGTAATACACCGAACTACCGATCGCGATCGGTCAACCGCAAGAAACGGCAAAAACAAACGGCAAACTTGTTAGTTCGGCGTTGCTGAATTTAGGGATGAGTTAAGAGTTGGATGAATTGCAACGAAGTTGCAATTCATCCTGCTATTCAGCAGCACTGTTAGTTCTAACCTGGTTGAGTCTGTCCATGCCACCACCAGCAACGATCTAATGCTGACTAATGCTGAGGCACCACTTCTTTGAGCATGGTGGAGAACATCGTGGCGACATCGGGCGGTACTGCCGTAAACCGCAGGCAAACAAAGTGCGTCTGTTCGTCCTCTAGCTCCAACACCTTGGCGTACAAATCCCCTTCGCTTTCCCCACTATCATCCATAAACAAATTGATTTTAATATTACTCAACGGTGACAGAGGAGACTCGGTTTGGATCACACCGCCATTGGGTGAGAGTTTAACCAGCGTCCCGGCAAACAACGTCCCCACCATGTGCTTACCTTCCAACACCGTGTACTTAAGTGGGATGGGATGCTCCAAGGGGGTGAAGGTTTCTTTGGCTTTGGGCAAGAAGAGGTTGTGGTTGCCGCCGATGCCACCCACCTCATAAATGGTGATCGGCTCCTTAATCCCCTTCGGCTCCACCTGCATTTGTCCCGTTACCGTCACCACCTGCTTAATTTCCCGATAGGTATCGGGGGAAATCAAAATTTGCCCGCCCACGGTATAGGACTCAATCCGTCCGGTCAGGTTAACGTGACTGCCAACAATGCCGTATTTGGCGCGTTTTTGCGAGCCAATGTTGCCCACAACCACTTCCCCGGTGTTAATACCGATGCCCATTTCCAGCACTGGCAAGCCCATTTCCTGGTTGCGGCGATTCACGGGTTCCATGGCCAACTGCATCGCTAGGGCACAGGCCACCGCCCGTTCTGCATCGTCTGGGCGTTGGGTGGGCGCACCAAAAATTACCAAAATGGCATCGCCAATGAATTCATCAATCGTGCCGTTGTACTGGGTAATCACATCGGCCATCTCACCCAGGTACATATTCAGGATGGTGACCACCTGTTCCGGGGCTAACCGCTCGGAGAAGGCAGAGAAGCCGCGCAGATCGGACATTAGGATGGTGACTTTGCGGCGTTCACCCCCCAGCTTTAACCCTTCCGGGGTTTCCAGCAAATTCGCCACCACTTCATCGGTTAGATACCGGCCAAAGGTTTTGCGAATTTCCGCCGCCGTGATGGCGATGTAGCCCACGATCGCCACCGCCGACAACCCCAAGGATAGGGACGCAGGCACAACCGGAATCCACCAGCCAGACAAAAAGGCCAGGTAACTGCCCCCCAGCAAACCACCAAAGGTCACAATCAAGCTGGTGGTCATAATAAAAACGCGGGATTGCCAGAATCGACCGGAACCGCCAGCTTTTTTCGTGGACATGCCCACATTCCGGGGTGCCCAAATCAGCATCGCTCCGACAAATGCCCAGCCCAATGTCCACAGGGACTCCGCCCAATCCGGCCAGGTATAAATCAGCGGACGATTATCCAAGGCCGCGCTGATAAAGTGGCTGGCGATGTTGGCGTGGTAGACCACTCCCGGCATTCGCAAACTGTTGGTTTCAAATAATTTGCTGCTGTAGGGGGTGTAGAACAAGTCGTTGAGACTGGTGGCTGATGCACCAATCATGACAATCTTGCCCGTCATCAATCCGGGGGGGATCTGGTTGGCTAGGGCCTTCGCCAAGGTAATCCGAGGGAAGCGATCGGTATCACCACGGTAGTTAACTAAAACCTGATAGCCACCTGCATTGGTATTGGCATACCCCCCATCATTTGGCTCAAAGGGGGTGAAGATGGTGGAACCCAATTTCACTTTATCGTCGGGGGTATTTTCGGGTTGGATGCCATATTGGCTGAGGTACAGCATGGACAAATGGAACGAAAATCCCAGTAACACATCACCGTCCGTTGTCTCAGCCGTAATGATGGCTCGCCGGACTTTACCATCGGAGTCGAGGGGAAAATCATTGGCCGCGACCTGTCCTTGTGCTTGTAAAACGGGCGAGGGTTTGACTTCGCTACTGTCCGCAGAGGTCGAAACTTTTTGTATGCCAATTAAATTAGGGGTCGTTTTGAAAACGTCCACTAATTCTGCATACCCTGGCTCTACGGGTAAATCGCGATAGATATCTAGGCCGATCGCGGCTGGTTTTTGGGCGCGAATATTTTTAATGAGTCGTGCCATCAGGCGATCATTCATTGGCCAATGACCAACAGCACGGACATCCTCTTCAGTGATGTCTACGATCACAAACCGGGAATCAACTGTCTCTTGAGGGCGCATCAAGAACAGTTGATCCAGCATGGCCAGTTCCAGCAGTTGCAGAAATCCAATCGATCGCACCCCCAGAATCAAAGCTGCTAAACCGGGAGCCGCAATTAAAACACCACGCCAGTTCCAGAGTTGCCGTTTCAGCTTTTGCCACATAAAACCCCTATTAAATTGCCCCTGTAACAAGTGCCCTCACAGCGTGCTGCATCGCTAACAGTGATCGACTGGTGAGGGGTAGCGGATGGTAGTGCTCCCAAGTGATGACCCTAAACCCGATGCGGTTAATCAACCCCAGGCATACTTAATCAACAGGCATACTTAATCAACACGTAGTCAAGCTAAATTTTCAGGAAACAACTTTCAGGAAAAACTTTCAGGAAACAGGAAACTAGCAAAGACGTGCGTCGGGATGATTCTTCTTATCCTATCTCACTCACTTGTTGGGCAAGCAAGAGCGTGGCGGCGAGAGTCATCGTTTGCTCAATGCCAATCAACGCCGATCAAAACATGAGTTTTAACCAAATTTCAATAAATTCAATGAATTTTATTGGTTAGCGGTTGTTTGAATCCATACATCATCCCTGTGAACGATGCCGAAGCATCTGTCCGGGCCGTTGATTTTTCTCTTTAGGTATAAAAATAACCTTCCAACCATTTTGGGGCTAGTGGAGCATCACAGCTAGTTTTTAGGGTCAATGCCTACGGAATTGCCCCTAAAAATCAATAAAATACCCAGCGTAGGATGCGTATAGCCTCTGGCAATAGCCTAAAGGCATGGGCTTCGCCTAGGGCTACGCTAAAGGCTTCAGCCGTAACGCATCATGCTTAAATTATGGGTACTTTATTTTTACGCCCCTCCCTAAGGTTTGGCGTGTAGAATGCCGTGCAGCATCCGGGTTAAATACCGGACAATTCCTTCGACCCTAGGCGACCATCTTCCATATATAAAATGCGATCGGCGACATCGAGGATGCGGTTGTCGTGGGTGACCAGCAGGATCGTGCAGCCCTGTTGTTTGGCCAGTCGTTGCATGATGTCCACCACATCCCGTCCAGATTGTTTGTCCAGGGCGGCGGTGGGTTCGTCAGCCAGGATGATGCGGGGATGACTGACGAGGGCACGGGCGATCGCCACCCGTTGTTTTTGGCCACCGGATAACTCATGGGGATAGTATTCCAAATGGTCGGCCAGTCCCACGGCTTCCAGCATTGCTTCGGAACGGCGGCGACCTTCGGTAAGCGACAGATCATGCAAATCCAAGGCCATCTGCACATTCTGAGTGGCGGTGAGGGAATTGAGCAGGTTATGGGATTGGAAGATGTACCCCACATATCGCCGCACTTCTACCAATTGCGGCGTGGACGCACCCTTCAATTCTTGACCCAGGATTTTCATGCTGCCCTCCTGGGTCGATCGCAACGCCCCAATCAAGGTCAGCAAGGTTGTTTTACCGGAACCCGACGGCCCCATCAAAATCACCACTTCCCCCGGCTGAATTTCCGCGCAAACCTCGTATAGCACCTGTTTGCGTAAACTGCCCATACCGTAGTAGTGGTTAACGTGGTGAATTGCGATCGCGGGGGTAGACATGGTAGCTGATGGAGTCGAGACTTTTTTGTTAGTGTTGGTAGGGCAACGGTGATCGATATTGTGATTGATCACGAGTGATCTATTGCTTATTCTGCTTGGTATTTTGGTTAGCGTGTGCCCTGAATCATCGACTGAACTCACCATCCAGTCAATTAACCCACCGGATCAGCCTCCAGCCGTTCCCACGCCGACCACGCCCCCTGCAATTCTCCTTGACTCCTGCCCCCTGCCGTTCCCACTCGCCATTGAACTATCTATGAATTTGAAGCCGTTTAAGGGAGGACTGCCATGGTTAGCGGTGGCCACGGTTTGCACAACGGTCTCTGTGGGCGGATGGATGGTGTACGCCACCACCCTGAATCGCCAACCTACCCCCCTAAGTGTGCGGTTGGAAACGGTGAAAACTGGGGATGTGGAGGTGACGATTAACGAGGTGGGGACGGTCGAGTTAGGCCAGCAGCAGGTGTTGACCTCGCCGATTCAGGGAGCGATCGAGCGCGTCTTAGTCAAACCGGGACAGGCGATTAAGCGCAAGCAAACGCTGATCAGTCTACGCTATCCGGAACGGGAAACGGTGTTGACCAACCAAACCCTGCAAATTAAGCAACAGCAGATTAATTTGCAGCGGCAACGGCAACGGGTGAAGGAACTGGAGGCCGAATTGACCAGCGAAACGGCCTACTTAAAAAACCTGCAATCGCTGGCGGAACAAGGTGTATTGTCGCAGCAACAGGTACAGCAACAGCAGGATCGGGTGCGGAGTCGGGCGACGGCGATGGCCGATTTGACGGCACAAATTGGCCAAGGCGAGTTGGAACTGCAACGGTTACAGGTCGATCGCCGCCGCATCCAGGAAGAACTGGCCACGACGCTGATTAAATCGCCGATTAATGGCAAGGTGCTGGATGTGTATGTGGAAAGTGGCGATGGCATGGAGTTTCGCACGCCGTTGTTGAGCGTGGGCGATCCGAAGCAGGAGTGGGTGCGGTTGCAACTGTCTACGCTGAACGCGGCACAGGTGCGACGAAATCAGGTGGTGCGGGTGAGTGCGATCGGGCCACGGGCAAAGACCTACCCCGGTCGGATGCAATTTATCTATCCCCAAGCGGCGATCCCTGGAGCCAATCCCACCAACCAAGCCAGTTCCACCGACCCGTCCACGGTGGCGGCATTAGTGCGCCTCGATCGCCCCACCCGCAAACTGATTCCCGGCAGTCAGGTGAATGTGGAAATTGTGGTGAAACAGCGGCAGGATGTGGTCACCTTACCCCTAGAGTTCATCCAACGGGAAGGACGGAAATCCTTTGTTTGGGTGCGGGATGGTCAGGGGAAGGCACAAAAGCAGGCGATCGCCCTCGGCTTAGAAGGTTTACTAGACGTAGAGGTGAAGGACGGCTTGCAAGCTGGGCAACAGGTGATTTTCCCGGTGGGCGACACGCCCTTGCAACCAGGGATGCCCGTGGAAGCCAAACCCAACACTCCCCAGCAATTGAACCGTCCCCAAGGGGCTAGACCATCTCGGCGCGATTAAACCCTGAGCAGTTCCCTTTGTGCCGCCTTGGTGTCTTAGTGCCTTGGTGGTAAAGCCTATAGATCAACCACTAAGCCACGAAGACACAAAGCACTCACCAAGGGGTTTCACCCGTAGGATGCGTATAGCCTCTGGCAATAGCCTAAAGGCATGGGCTTCGCCTAGGGCTACGCTAAAGGCCACAGCCGTAACGCATTATCTAACGCCTCACATCACGCCTCACGCATCAACCATTGGAACTGGAGCTATTTCCCGTATGATTTACAGGAAGGATTTTTACTACAGGATTTATGACCTCGTTTCTCGCCCAACGGTCTACCTTACTCTCAGCTTTGGTGCTGTTATTAGCGGCGTGTAGCTCCACGACTAGCCCCACCCCATCGGCCAGTCCCGGCACATCCCCCGCTGCGGGTTCCACTGCCGCCGGTGGCACGGCCATCCCCATCGGCATTGCGGTGGCACAAACCAGTAATGTGGCCTTGTTGGGGCAGGAACAGGTGGCGGGTGCCAAACTTGCCGAAGAGTATTTCAACAGCCAAGGCGGGATCAACGGTACGCCGATTAAGCTGGTGTTTCAGGACACGGGTGGGGATGAAGCGGGGGCGATTAATGCCTTTCAGACCTTGGTGAGCCGCGATCGCGTCGTTGGGATCGTCGGCCCCACCCTGTCCCAACAAGCCTTCAGTGCTGACCCGATTGCCGATCGCG
>CAZJZR010000181.1:0-7058 GCA_964550475.1 uncultured bacterium | reverse complement strand
GTGCGGTTGGGGGTGGGCAAGAATATGGTGCGGGCGATTCGCTATTGGTGTCAGGCGTTTAAGCTGCTGGAGGATGACCGACCGACGGCATTGGGGCAGCAATTGTTGGGAGCGGGCGGCTGGGATCCGTATTTGGAAGATCCGGCTTCTCTGTGGTTATTGCATTGGCACCTGTTGGAACCTGCCTGTTATGCCACCACGTGGAGTTTTGTGTTTAATCAGTTGCGGGCGGTGGAGTTTTCCAGCGAGGAGCTATTGCAGCAACTGAGCCGCTATCGCGATCGCGTCGCCCCTCGGATGGCGGAGTCTTCGCTGAAGAAGGATATCAGTTGCCTGTTGCGGATGTACACGCCACAACCGAGCCGCGCCAAAGCGGTGGGGGAAGACTCGCTGGACTGTCCGTTTGCGGCACTGGGGTTACTGGATGCCACCCAGAACCAGACCTATGCGTTTCGGATGGGGCACAAGCGCACCTTACCAGCGGCGATTGTGCTGTATGCCTGCCTGCGGTATGCCAGTCGAGTCAGGGCGGAACAGCGGCTGCCGTTGGGAAAACTGCTGTATGATGCCGACAGTCCGGGGTTGGTGTTTCGGCTGACGGAAAGTGCGTTGGATGCGGCGATTGAGGTGTATGCCGATGGCAAAACCTTAGGCATCAGTGATGCGGCGGGCAAACGCGAATTTTTCTGGCAGGGGGAGCCGAATGCCTTAGCAAATGCTATTTTGGGCGAGTATTACCCGATCGCGCCTGAGGGGGACCTGTGACGCAGACCCTTGATCATTACTTCAGTCTGCACCGTCGCTACCATCGCTCGATCAATTTAGAACGGGATTTTGATCAGCCCGATGCGGTTGAGGGCTACATCCTGACGGCTCGTTCTGCGGAGGCGTTGCACCGGATGATCACGGCGATTGCCCATCCCAAAGCCCCCCATGCCTGGACATTGACTGGAGCCTATGGGACGGGTAAGTCGGCGTTTGCCCTGTTTCTAGCGGCGTTGTGCGCCCCAGAAGCTAGCCCGATCGCTCAGGCGGCACGGGCGATCACTCGTCGGATGTTGCCGCCGGATAGCCCGATTTTTGCCGCGATCGCCACCCAGATTCCGCCGGAGGGCTTGTTCCGAGCGGTGGTGGCGGGACAACGGGAACCGTTGCGCTGGACGGTGATTCGGGCGATCGCCAACGCGATTCACCACGTTTGGGCCAGACAACGCCAGCCCGACTACGCCAACCCCTGGCTGGATTGGGATGGGGAAGTGGCGGTTGGTCGTTGTGCGGCTACAAATCAGCAGGTGTTGGAGGAACTACAACGGTTTGTCCATAGCCATAGCAGTGATGTGCTGTTGGTGATTGATGAGTTGGGCAAAAATCTGGAGTATGCCGCCCAGCATCGGGGTACGGAGGATTTGTACCTGCTGCAACAGATAGCGGAACTGCGGCACCGCAAGCGGGGGATTTATTTACTGGGGTTGTTGCATCAATCGTTTGCGGGCTATGGCGAACAGCTAACGGCGATCGAACAAAACGAATGGACGAAAATTCAGGGGCGATTTGAAAACCTGCAATTTACGGACGCGCCCAGTCAGATGACGCGGTTGATTGGGCAGGCGATCGCCCAGTCGGATCAGATTGCGGTGGTTTGCCATCAACAGGCGCACCAGTGGCATCAAGCACTCCAGGCGATCGTCCCAACCCAGGAATTGTCGGTTCCGCTGCTGGCTGCTGTCTATCCGCTGCATCCGTTAACGGCATTGGTTCTGCCGCTACTGTGTACCCGCTATGCCCAGAACGATCGCTCCCTGTTCACCTTCCTCACCAGTGACGAGCCGCACGGCCTCACCCAGTTTTTGCAGACGCAGCGGCTGGATGGCGACCAGATCCCGACCCTGAAGCTACATCAACTGTATGACTACTTTGTGGATGCGGCGGCAGGGTTGGCGACCCATGCCAATTTGCAGCGATGGGTGGAAATCCACAGTCTGATTCAAGAGGCACAGACGCAGGAACCTGCGGTGTTGCAGGTGTTGAAGACGATTGGCATCCTGAATTTGGTGGCCTCCATCGGTCTGTTTAAAGCAACACCGGACTTGGTGGCGTTGGCGTTGGCCGATTCTCCTCATGACCCTTCAGATCGACAGCATTGGCGCGACCAAATTGATCGGCTGAAGCAACGGGGACTGATTACCCATCGGTTGCTGGCGGATGAACTGCGGATTTGGGAGGGTTCCGATTTTGATGTGGAGGCGGCCATTGTCCAACAGATCGAAGCCCAACAGCGATCGCCCCTAGCGCAACGGCTGACCCAAACCCATCCGCTCAAACCGCTGGTGGTGCAGCGGCACTATACGACGACGGGCAATCTGCGCTATTTTGAACAACGCTATCTGGATACGTTGACCCCGTTAACAGAGGTGCGGTGTCAGGTGGCGGGTGCCGATGGGTTGATTGGCTATTGGTTGGATGCGGGAACACCGCCGCAGGTGCCAGCCACTACGGCTGACGGTAAGCCGTTGGTGTTGATCACGACCGCACAGCTTGAGCTATTGCAGGTGCGATCGCTCCATCTTCAGGCGTTGCAAGCGATTCAGACTGGCAGCCCGGAGTTATTGCAAGATGGCGTGGCGCGGAAGGAAGTGAATCATCGGTTAACGGCAGCGGAGCGGCTGCTGCATGACACGATGCAGATGGCCTTCAGTTGGCGCGATCGCCAAAACCAGTGCTGGATGTCGGGGGAACCGCAGCCGATCGCCAGTCCGCGCCAGTTGCAGGCGGCGTTGTCGGATCTGTGCGATCGCGTCTACCACCACGGGTTACGGCTGGATAATGAGTTGATCAACCGTCGAGAGTTGACCTCTCAGGGGGCGAAGGCGCGGCGGGAATTAATCGAGGCGATGCTGGAACGGGCGCACCAGCCACGCTTGGGGTTAACGGGGTATGGGCCAGAGGTGGCGATCTATGGCTCGGTGCTGGAGGCGACCGGAATTCATCGGCAGCAGGAGGGTCGCTGGGATCTGTATCCGCCGCTGCCCGATGCGGGGGTGGAGACGGTGTGGCAGGCGATCGCCGACTTTTGCCTGGAGGCGACGGTAAAGCCACGATCGCTGGATCAGCTTTATCAGCAACTAGCACAGCCCCCCTATGGCGTGAAACCGGGGGTGATTCCGGTGCTGTTGGCGGCGGTGTTGCTGCATTACATGGATGCGGTGTCGGTGTATAAGGACGGGACGTTTCTGCCCGTGCTGGGGGCGGAACATTTTGAGTTGTTGGTGAAAGCTCCAGAGCGGTTTGCGGTGAAGCATATTGCGGTGGTAGGGGTGAGAGCGCAGGTGTTCCGCGAATTGGAGGCGATTCTCCGAACCAGTCCGGCGAAGGGACAACCGGGGACGCGCAACCTGACGATTTTGTCGGTGGTGAAGCCGTTGGTGCAGTTTGTCCGTAAGTTGCCTGCCTACACGGTGAAGTCGAAGCGCGTCAGTCCCCAGGCGCAGGCGGTGATGCAAACGCTGCTGCAAACCCAAGAGCCGGATGAGTTGCTGTTTGCGGCGTTGCCCCAAGCCTGTGGCTTAGCCCCGATGCAGCTCGTGCCAGCGGATGAGTCGGGAGCCGAAACCATAACCGATGCCACAACGGCGCGACTGTTTCGGGAACAGTTGGTGCAGGTGTTGCGGGAGATTCACCACGCCTATGATGCGTTGCTGCATGAGTGCGAAACGCTGTTGTATACGGCGTTTGGACTGCGGAGCGATCGCGACCAGTTACGGCTAGACCTGCAATTTCGCGCCCAATATCTGCTGGGCAGTTGCACCCAACCGTTGCTGGATCGGTTTGTTCGGGCGGCGGTGGACACCACCAAGTCGCCGCAGGCATGGCTGGAGGCGTTGTTGATGATTGTGGCCGATAAGCCAGCGGACGTTTGGACGGAGGCCGATGTGCTCCGGTTTGAACAAACGCTGGGGGATGTCGCCCGTCGGTTCAAAAACCTGGAGGCGTTGCAGAAAGAGGTGGCGGCGCATAACCAGGCTGGGTTTACGGCACGGCGGCTGACGGTGACCCGCCCCAATGGGGAGGAGATTCATCGGGTGGTGTGGATGAATCAGGCACAGGGCGATCGGGTTGATCAATTAATTGATCAGTTGTTAACGCAATGCGACGATCCACAATTGCAACAGGCGGTGTTGACGCGGTTAACGGAGCGGCTGTTTGCCGACGATGGGCAACGGGAAGCCGACGCGGCACGGTTGGGGACGGATGGTTGATTCTGAATGATGCAGAAATTATGCCTGACCCGTTAACCGTTGAGCAACGGTTCACACATCCGTTCAGGGTTAGTATATTGGTAACGTGTGACCCGCTTTCAGCCAGTCAAACCTGATGCTCAAAGACCTCAGTGTAAGTAACTACAGATGCTTTAGGGATTTTCAGGTGAGTGACCTCGCCCAAGTGAATCTGCTGGTCGGCATGAATAATAGTGGTAAGACCAGCCTATTAGAAGCCATCTATCTGCTGGTGAATCAAGGGGATTATCGTTGCTTAGCGGACTTATTGAGGTATCGCGGTGAGTTGGCTTTACCGCAAGCTACGGCAGCGATGGGATTGCCACCAAATGCTTCTGTTGGGTATCCGATTAATCATTTATTTCACGAACATAAGATTAAACCGGGTGATGCAATTCAAGTCCACTCTGTTGAAGATACGCCGCTTTATTTGTCAATCTGGTTAGGGGTGAAGGAAACGGAACAAGATGTTTATAACCAGGAACAGATTGACAACCCCGAAGACATCTATCAACAGAGTTTGTTCGATTTACAGCTTCATTTTCAGTACGATTCTCAGCACAGGAAGCTTCAGCGCACTATCGATATTCGAGCGGATGGTTCGATTGGATTACGCCCCTTGCCTACCGCTAAAAAGCGAGGACAAACGCAGCGCAGCTTATTCCTGCCTACCACTAATCTCAACATTTACACGTTGTCTGACTGGTGGGATGAGATTACTTTAAGACCAGAAGAAGACTTGGTAATTGAAGCGTTACGGTTATTGCAACCGGATGTGGAGCGCATTAACTTCACGGGTCGGTTTAATGCCATCAGCAGTATTCAGATTAAATTAACCGATCAAATTGAGCCGATTCCTTTAAGTAGTATGGGTGAAGGAATGCAACGGCTCTTGGCATTGGTAATGGCAATTGTCAATGCTGAAGATGGCATTTTGTTGGTGGATGAAATTGATACAGGTCTGTATTATCGGGTGCAGAAAGGGATGTGGAGACTGATATTTGAAATTGCCCAGCGACTGAATGTACAGGTGTTTGCAACGACCCATAGTTGGGATTGTGTGAGTGCGTTTGCAACAGTAATGAGTGAGTTGGATTTTCATGCAACTGGTAAGCTAATCCGCCTAACGAATAAGGGGGATTTGATTCATGCGGCGGATTACACCCCTCAGCAGTTGGCGATCGCGATTCGTGAAGATATTGAGGTGCGCTAATGCCTCAAGAGCCACATCCATATCGCTTGTTAGTTGAAGGCAAAGCTGATCCTGACCCAGGATTGGATGCGCGATGGCAAAGTGTGCGAGACCGTTTATTGCGTGCTGGTGTGGGGTTGACTGCGAAGGATATTCCTGCCGAAGCACCTGGTAAAGGCTGGGTATCTCAGTCGTTACAGCTTGGGTATGATATCGAACGGATTGGCATTTGGCTGATGCCGGATAATCGGATGACTGGAATTTTGGAGGATTTTGTTGTCCATTTGATTGCACCCGATGACAGACTGTTGCCGAAGGCCGATCAAATTCTGGATGAGTTAGAAGATGAGGCGATCCAACCCTACTCTTCAGTGGAACGCCCGAAAGCCCGAATTCATACTTGGTTGGCTTGGCAGAGTCCGCCGGGACGACCACGACCCATGGGACAAGCGATTACAGCATCGGTTCTCAGGGATGATACGCCTCTGGCATTGGAGTTTATTGAGTGGTTTAACAATTTGTATGGGGCGATGGAGGCTGAACTGAGTACGGTTCCATTACGCCCAAATTAGTACAGCTAAATTAAACTGTTAGACACTTTAACCACTTGTGGTTTCACTGCCTATGCGTCCCATTGCGGAACTGTTGGACTTTATTCAACATCGGATGTCAATGATGGCTGTGTATCAGCCTGTGATTATTTTGCATTTGCTAACGCGGCAGGGGATTGCTTCCCGCACAGAACTGGCGCAAACCCTGAGCGGCTACGATCACCTGAGGGTGGAAACGTGGGATCGCGTGTTAATGCGACGACCAAAAGAGACGTTAGTTGATAAGCATCAAATTCTCAGTTATGACAAGGATACCCACCTATTTCGCCTCAACTTTG
This sequence comes from uncultured bacterium, assembly GCA_964550475.1. Classification (GTDB taxonomy): domain Bacteria; phylum Cyanobacteriota; class Cyanobacteriia; order CAIUCS01; family CAIUCS01; genus CAIUCS01. The sequence continues at coordinate 703 of CAZJZR010000181.1, read as the reverse complement.
ACTTGAGTGATCCAACCGCAGTTGCACAAGTTCAGGAGGTTTGCGAACAGTGCGTTGTGGATTGGATTGCCAAAGAGGTTGCGGATGGCAAGCTAGAGGAAGCAGAGATTTTGCGATTGTATCGGGTGCTGGAGTTGGCCAGTCGGGGCGAATCCTATGCCCATACTGAACCGGATGACCTGATTGATTTGGCATTGGAGGAGTTTGGCTTTAGGGTTGCATCCGATGAGTTACGTCGTCGCTATCCCGGTGAACGGATTATTCAACAACCCTACGACACTGTGGGGTTTAATGTAGTGGTGGGGAATGCGGCTCAACCCATTGTCTATGGCAATGTGAAGGTGACGCAGAAACCCGTGCCCCTGTTTACCTTGAGTGAGGGGGAACGGGCATTTTCGATTCGACATGACGGACGCTATGTATTGCTAGTGGTGTATGCGGTTGACCTGCAACAGACCACCTATCAACTAGCTGTGCATTCTGGTGCAATTACCGCCACCAATATGGTGCTTCAGCCCCGTGTTTGGCAGGCGAGATTGCCATAGACCCAATTCGACTAGGACTGTAGGCAACAAATAACGGTACGGATACGTTTAACGCTACGGATACGTTCTGTCTGCCATTGACTTGAACTGGGAGCATAAAAGCTTGTATGGATCAGCACACTGGGAACCAGCAAACCCGGCACATTTTAGGCTTATCG
>CAZJZR010000180.1:0-7083 GCA_964550475.1 uncultured bacterium | reverse complement strand
GCCTCTGATTACCTGCGAAGAAATTGGTAAGGATGAGGTGGAAATTCAGATTGATCTGGCTCGCTGGGATCAGTTGGCGATCGACCAACGTAACCTGCTGTTTTGGCATGAGGTCGCCCGCATCCAAAACGACACGATTCCCAGAGACGGATGGGAAATGGCGGCTCTGGCGATCGGCTTAGGCGGTGCGGTCGGGGAATTGTGGGTGCAGGATGGTCTGTTGTTGATGTTGGCTCTGGGCTTGTGTGCCTTCTCTGGCTATCGGTTATACCAAAAGAACAATTCTGACAAGAAGTTTCAGGAAACGATTGAGGCGGATGAGAAGGCGATCGCCCTCGCCACTCGGTTTGGCTACACCTTACCCAATGCTTACAAGAGTTTGGGCAGTGCGCTGAAGGTGTTGATTGAACAAACCCCGAAAAAACGGCAACGGGCAAAGTATGAAGAACGGCTGAATGCGCTGAAGAAGAGTGCCGCTAAGGCCAAAGCGAAAATGCAAGCCTCGTCTCCCGATGCCTACCGCGAAGGGTAAGGTTTGGGCACACACGATGCCCATAACACTGCCAGCGGCTGTTGCCGCGATAGTTTAAAGTCCGACGATCCCCTCTTGCGCCTAGAACGCAAGAGGGGATTAGCGTTTTATCTGGGAAAAACCCGCTAGCCCTGACGCAGAGGTATTTTGGCTGGTAAAGCCCTAATAGAACCGTTTGAACAGCCAGACTGACTTCGCGTTAGTCAGGCAGGCATCGGTAATCCGATAGGTGGTGACAAAAAAGTCGGGGGGGAGTCCGTTAATCCGGCGATACTCTCGTTCTGCGGGGGTGAGTTGTTCCCAGGTTTGCAAAAACAACAGAGCATAGGCATAACCAGCAGTGACCTGCTCATGCAGCATCGTTAATCCAGTCAAGCCCAAATCGAAATCGTCTGCCGCATCGTCGTCCTCCCAGTCGGGATCGCGATCGCTACTCCACCCCAACTGTTGCAACAATGGCAGTCCACCAGGGGCAAAGTTATCCAGTTCACTCGGATCAATCCGGTATTGCAAATCCAATAAGCCTCGACGACTGATTGTTAGTTGCCGCTGTTCTAAGGCGGGGTGATGGAATTGGGCGGAGGGGGGCAAGACATCTCGGCACTGAGCCAGCACCTCATCCGGTGCGCTTTCTGGACTAGATAGGTGCAGCGATCGCCCAATCAATCCTGATAATTCCTGATATTTCAACGTAGCCACAATCTCCGCCATCATGGCGGCAAAATTGGGTCGAGTCATAGATAGTCACCAATCCGCTGTTCAGTTCGTTCAGAGTGAAGACGACAATCCTATCCATATCGTTCAGCGGAACAGGTTGTATTTCAAAATACACCAAATCGCCCAAACTCCATCCTGCCAACCAATCTTTTTACCCTCTTCATAGGTACGCCCATAGTAGGAGATACCCACCTCATAAATCCGACATTTCAACTTGGCAACTTTAGCCGTAATTTCTGGCTCAAACCCAAAGCGATTTTCCTCTACTTTAATCGCTTGAATAATCTCCCGGCGAAATGCCTTATAACAGGTTTCCATATCGGTCAAATTAATATTAGTCAGCATATTTGACAATGTGGTGAGAAATTGGTTGCCCACCATATGCCAGTAATACACCACCCGATGCGGCCCTCCTCCTTGGAATCGGCTACCAAATACCACATCAGCTTTATTCTTAAAAATTGGTTCTAGCAGCAGCGGATACTCCTGCGGATCGTATTCTAGATCAGCGTCTTGAATAATCACGACATCGCCAGTCGCGGCAGCAAAACCACTCCGCAATGCCGCACCTTTGCCCGCATTTTGGCGATGATAAATTACCTGATCTACTTCGTGGCTAAGTGTGGATTGTAGTAATTCCCGCGTGCCATCGGTTGAGCAATCATCAACGATAATAATCTCGCAATTTTGGATGGGTGACGCTTTAACGGCATCAATTACGTCACGAATGGTATGAAGTTCGTTGTAACAAGGAATTACGACGGATAATTTCATCACGACTTTACCCACGGGTCACGATACAAAAATTGTTCATCCAACATTGGAAATAGCGATGATTAAAACCAGAAAATCCCGTCTTTTCAATTAAGACTTGATATAAAGATTGGCGGTGATAATAGCGTTTATGATCACGAATTTCGGCTTCGCTGACGATGTGTAAACGATAGGAGAGAAATTCCAATACGGGTTGTGACCAAATGGAGGGAACTGTGAGAATTAACCGCCCTCCGGGAACTAAAACTCGATGGATTTCCCGAAGAATGGCTTCTTCATGGGTGATATGTTCGAGTACCGCTAACATGGTCACCACATCAAACATTTGGTCGGGAAAGGGTAATTGATCCTCTAGGGTTAATTGTTGAGTGGTGATGTTGTCAAATTGGCGATCGCCCACCTTAAAATCAACTCCGAAGCCACTGGATAAGCGAGATGAAATGGTGCGTAAAAAGGTGGCAGAACGACCACAACCCACATCCAATAAAACAGATTGGTGCGGGATATAGGGCAAAACCCGACGCAATCGTAGTTGGCGTAACAACGGTTCTAGAAATGGTTCGGCCATAGATCAAGACAACCACTAACAACGACAAGCGGCTTGGATGATAACGGAATGGCTGATCGGTGTACCTGTTGGCTGTAACCCAGCCTAGGAACACCAGCCTAGGTAAATTTGCTATAGAATTTACAGATTTTCCAGGGAAGGGTTAATATAATCCATCATCTTAGCTATGCCGACCGGGACGGCATTTCAGGGATAAATTGAGGGGTTGACCACAATCGCATCACCGCAGGTAGGGATACGCAGACTGGGCATCGTCGAGTCAGGAATCAGGGCATCAGCAGGTGTAACTCCGGATGACCTGCCGGATCATGATCTGGATTTAGCTGGATCAATCTGGATTGATTTCAATTGATCTGGATCAATTGATTGACTAACAGGATGGCTATCTCCACCACTGACTCACTGATTGCTTGACTGAGCAAATTTAATTGACTGAGCAAATTTGGTTGATTCAACCTTAATTTTGCAATCCAAGGGGTTAAACAAAATTTGTTAACCGATGTTTTATACCGCTGTTTGATCGAGCAATCCGCAATCAGTCACGCATAGGCAAGGGGCATAAGTCCTCGTTCAAGTTCAATAACTCGCGTTATTGGTAACTCAGTGGGGAGTGCCATAGCACTTCTCAGATTGATCAGGCACAATCGATTGGCGCAAAATCCTTGCTCGATAGAAAGTTGACTGGTGTGGGCATAGCCTACTTCACCGCAAGCGGCTGTAGGGTAACCGAATTGATCGTTAATAAAGTTAATAAAATTGATATAGAGTCATAGGGAGGGAAGTGTTGGTGAACGCCTTCAGCCAGATTAAGACACCGGAAATGGCAAGTAAAATTTCAGCCGCTGTCCATCTGTTTCAACAAGAATTCCCACAAGCGAAGGAAGATTTACGCCCTTGGCTACACAATTCTGAAACTGAAGAGTTTAATGATCCTGATTCTATTGACTTAAGTTTCCACTTTCCTCCGGGGAAATCCCATTCCCGTTGGGCGTTGTTGATGCAGATTCGGCTGTACGACGATCCGGTGGACGGGACACGACGGGCGATCGGGATTGAGGCCACTAGCCACGATTACCAACAGCAACGTTGGCGATTTTCTACGGTGGAGAATTGGGAATTTCTTGGACTCCAACCGCCACCCTTGGACGAGTGCGATCGCTTTCGCCAGGTGTTTCGGCAAATCCTGACGCTATTTAATACCCACTGAGTTCATACCCCTTGAGTTACGAACAATAGACCTCTTGCAAATTAAGTTCTACGCCCCCAATCCTCCCCCTCATCCCCCTTTCTTGAATGCCCCTTGGGCTATACCCCTTCTCCCAAATTGGGAGAAGGGGAGCCGGATTCAAAGTCCCTCTCCCAAATTTGGGAGAGGGATTTAGGGTGAGGGCGCAGATCTTGGCAACCCATCAATTGGCTTTCATGCAATGTGCAAGAGGTCTAATAGTGGTTGTTCAACTGGCTGGGGCTGACCCGTTGTGACTGTTCGTGACTGATTTGTGGTGGATGCAGTTCTCATCGATCTCAGTTGGTTTGCTACTGACGGTTCACCTGTAGCCAAATCTCCAAACTGACCAACAGCCACAACTTCACCCCATAACGTCCCCACGTATCACCACGATAGTCCAGCCAGTTGCGGATCAGGGCTTGGTTCAGGTAGGGGGCGATCGCGGCGTGTTTATCCAGCAATAAGGCTCTGGCTTGTCGCTGCCAGTGGTGGCGAAACCCCATCTGTACGGGAACCATCATGCCGCTTTTAGGACGGTGGATAATCGCTGGCGGTAACAGATCGGCAACAGCTTGTTTCAGGACGGCTTTTTCTTGGGCACCCGCCAGTTTGTACTGGGGCGGAATGGACAGACTGAGGTCAACAATCCGGGGATCAAAGAGGGGCGATCGCGCCTCAATCCCGGCGGCATGGGATAGATTATTCACCTTGGTGAGAATCTGATCGGCTCCCTTGAACTGGATATTGAGCAGCAACAGGCGATTTAAATAACTGATCTGGTTGCCCACCGCATCATGCATTCCGTCATGGGTTCCGGCATCGGTTTTGGCATCAGTCTCGCGATGGAGCAGCGGAGTGAAGACCGACGGGGCAGACTGCACCGCCGCCCAGATCTCTGGCCGCAGCAGATGGGGTAAGTCGGCGGCACATTTTTGGAAGGCCAACAGGTAACCGACCAGTGGATCAGGGGTGGGGATATCCTCAACCGCTACGCCATAGAGCCGATTGATCAACATCGGTTGATTTTTGGGGCCACCGAAGCAGGGATCACCGCCTTCACCATTCAACACTACGCCCACCTGTTGTCGCGCCAACTGGCCTACCAACAAATTGGGCACTGTCAGCGGATCGCCAATTGGATCATCTAGCCAGCCCATGGTTTCCGGTAAGCGATCCCACATTTGGCGAAACGAAATTTCTAGGATGTGGTGCTGAGTGTGGCAATGGGCGGCGACCAGGCTGGAAAATTCCAACTCGTTGGGACAGTCGGCACCGAAGTGGATGGAGTAGGTGTGGACAGGGGCGGTGTGGAATTGAGCTGCGAGGGCGGTGATGCTGCTGGAGTCTAAGCCACCGGAGAGGAAAACGCCGACAGGTTGGTTAATGGGTAAGGCTTGTTGGACAATTTGGTCGAGTTGCGATCGCAACCGTTCCCCATGCCACTCCAGGGATGCGGCTGCATCCTTTACCTGTACCTGTAATGGCGCATCGAGAGTGACCTGATCTCCCGGCCAGCGCAATCCGGTGCCCGGTCGCAGTTCCCGGATGCTCCGCCACAGGGTTTGCTCACCGGGAACAAAGGCACAGCAGAGGTAATCCCGCAGCGCGATCGCATCCAACTCGTCGGAGCAATAGGGCTTCAGCGATCGCAAACTGGGGGCAATCCAGCGCGTCCCGGCCTGCGGTTCTGGGGTGTAATACAGTGTGCGTGCCCCGACGCGATCGCGCCCCATCCAGAGCACCTCCTCCTGCCGATCCCACACCACCAAGGCGAACATCCCTAGCAGATCGCTCAGGGTCGCCAGCCCCTGCCGCTCCCAGACAGCGGCGATTAAATCCAAGTCACGATCAAAATCCAAGTCACGATCAAACGACTGGGGTGGTTGATCCAGATGGCGCAATAGGGGGGTGCGATCGCTCAACCAGACCTCACCGATCAGCACAAATCGCTGTGAGGGACTGTAACTGGGGGCGATCGGCGCAGCGTTGGCTGGAGCAAACAGGGCGATCGCGCCGTCCCGCCAAACCAAATGCCGCGACTCAGCCACCTTGCCCCAAGCCACACACCATGTTGAGGGCGGGGCAGCTAGATGTGGACGAAATTTAGATGAAATTGGGTGCAACCACGCCATATTTAGCGGTTCTTACAGCGCGGTCGGTGTTTTTTCTGCTGGCACTGCCTCAGCTTGGACATTGCGGTTCAACTGTCCCTGCAAATTTCGCAGTTCATACAACTTCACGCCAATGTTGTACTCATACTGGCTAATCAACCGCGCATAAATATATCCCGCTTTGCCATCTAAAAAACCGCGTTGGATAAAGTAAACCAAAATAAAGCGCATCAGGGGTTTGAACGGTAACCGCACCCAAATCCGTTTCAGAAACCGCTTGCGCTGTACCGCATCACCAAAGAAGTTGCCGCCAATTGTCCCCTGCTCATCGCGTCCTTCCAACATATTCATGTAAACGCGCGATTCCCAGGTGGAATAGCGATTGTGCCGATCCAGCCAATGGAAAATGTCCTTGAAATCCTCATGGAGCATGTCATTTTTGAGATAACCGACTTTACCCGGTAAGACCACATGCTCGTGAACTTCGTTATCTCCAGTATTGTTAATCGCTTCCGTGCCCAAGTTTTCGTAGCGACCCTTGGCATGGCGGAATAGGCGCAAATTCCAGTCCGGATACCGCCCACCATGACGCAACCACACGCCCAAAAAGAAGATGCGGCGGTTGAGGTAATAGCCGTCATAACTGGGGTCTTGAATCACCGTGGCAATCTCATCCCACAGTTCCGGGGTGATGCGCTCATCGCAATCAACAATTAACACCCACTCATTACGAAAGGGGAGATTTTCCAATGACCAATTCTTTTTCTTCGGCCAGCGACCGTTGAAGTGAAACTGTACCACTTTCGCGCCAAAGTTTTCAGCGATTTCGATCGAGCGATCGCTGCTTTGCGAGTCCACAACAAACACCTCATCTGCCCTCGCCACACTAGCAAGACAGGCTGGAAGATTGGCTTCCTCATTTTTGGCTGGAATGAGGACAGAAACAGGAAGTTTAGCAGCAGTGAGAGTCATGACTAGGATAGTGGAGAATGGCGGAGACAGAGGTGAACAGCGGCTTGAAGCAAATTGAAAAGGACTGTGGAGACAATGAAATGGCGGGTGAAATGGCGGGTGAAATGGAGAGCACAGTGGAGAGCAATCAGAGCACTAGCGGCGATGAGATCAATCAAGATCAATCAACAAGATCAATCAA